>DATDGE010000148.1:0-1983 GCA_036522255.1 Nitrososphaerales archaeon
ATATCGGCGGGACATAACCTCTTCGCAGCCTCTAGCCAGGCGCCCTTTTTGAGCGTTACGGGCAGCCTTACCTGCCCTAGGCCCCACCGAGTCTCACAATCAGGTCTGTCAGGAACCCGAGGCAGAGCCCGAGGAATATGCCCCCCATCATCAGGCCGCTGCTGTACCTCCTGCGCCCGGTGTTGAACATTAGCATGGTGACATAGACCAGCGCTCCACCGGCCAGCGCCAGGAAGAAGATGTATGCCTGGGGAGAGAACGAAATGCTCCCCAACAATGTCCCCACCAGCGTGGGCACCCCCCCAAGGAAAAGGATCTTGGCCACAAACGAAACCTTCGGTTTGGGTTCGAGCCCCGAGAGCGGCGCGGTTATGCCGAACCCTTCCGTTGCGTTGTGAGCCGCGAAGCCCACGACTAGAACGAAGGCCAGCCCAGTGTTGAGGCCAATGAGCCCCCCAAGGTAGGCCTGCCCTATTGCAAGTCCTTCGCTGAGATTGTGTGCTCCGATACCCAGCGCAGTCATCGTGGAGACTTTGGTCGGTGAGGCAACATCCGGGCCCTTGCCCATGTAGCTCCTTTCATAGGCTACGAGCCCCAACAGACCGATGGTGATTCCACCGAACATCAAAATCAGATCTGTTGCAGCGGTCCCGATTGAACCTCCACCCTGAAAGACCAAGACTGCGGAGTTCGTCGTTAGATTCCAGGCGTGGCTGAAAACGTCAACGATCAGAAAGAGGAGTATCCCAACGGCGAAGGCGTTTAGGAATCCCCTTACTTTGTCCCTGATCCCAAGAAACGCCACAGGCAACCCGAAGAATATCGTAAACCCGGCGACGCTGCCTAGGAGAACAAGTTGTAGTAAGTCGACCATGCGTTTTTCCTCGATTTCACTCCGTCATAACATATGTTATAAATATTTACAAAAATCCGCGTTCTCATGATGGCGAATTATGCGCAAGTTTCCTGCAAACTTAAATGGCAAGAGGCAAACTTCAGGCAAAGCCTTGTCCGTCGCCTCCAGACTGACTGAGCCATCGGGAAAACAAGCGGAACTCTACCGCGACCTACCAAGCGGCAAGGTCCAGTGCACCGCGTGCGCCAGACTGTGCCAGATTGGCGAAGGTCAGGTTGGCCTTTGCGGGGTCCGAGGCGTCGTCGGAGGAAAGCTGTACCTTTTGGTCTATGGCAGAGTGATGGCGGGCCACATCGACCCCATCGAAAAGAAGCCTGTGGTGCACTATCGGCCAGGCTCCAAGATTTTCTCCCTTGCCACGAGTGGATGCAACTGGCTTTGCAAATACTGTCAGAACTACGATATCAGTCAAAGGCGGAAGATTGAAGGGGTAGAGGCCGCCCCCGAAGACATGGTCGCCCAGGCCCTCGCCCATAGTTGCGAGGGGCTGGCCTACACCTACAATCAGCCTACGATCTTCATGGAGTATGCCCGAGACGTGGGGAAAATAGCGAGGGCCAAGGGCCTCTTCAACATCTTCGTCTCGAACGGCTATGACACGCCCGAGGCGGTCGCGATGATGGACGACTTCCTGGACTGTATCACCGTAGACTTCAAGGGGAGCGGAGAGACCAAGTTCGTCCGCAGTTACATCGGAATCCCCGATGCCGAACCGATCTTCCAGACAATGTTGGAGGTCAAGCGCCGGGGGAAAGTTCACATTGAAATTACTGACCTGATCGTTCCCGGCGTCGGTGACTCATTGGAAGCCGCTGAACATCTCTGCCGTTGGGTCTATGACAACCTCGGCCCCGAGACCCCGGTGCACTTCCTCAGGTTCCACCCCGACTACAAAATGATGGACTTCCCGTGGACACCTGTCGAAACCCTCGAGAAACACGTCGAGATCGGGAGGAAGTCGGGACTTGACTACGTATACATCGGAAACGTCCCGGGCCATCCTGATGAGAGCACCTACTGCCCCGGGTGCAAGAAGGTCCTGATCAAAAGGTACGGCTACGAAATTC
>DATDGE010000149.1:0-1798 GCA_036522255.1 Nitrososphaerales archaeon
CAGGTAGTCGGGTGGGAAGTGGTCCAGGAACTCCCTGATGGTGATCATCCAGTGCTTACTCCTCGACACCTTCTTCCCGAGAAGCAGGAGGTGTCCCCTTGTTGGGATAAAATCCGGGAGCTTGTACTCTCCTTCCCCGATTCTCATACTCGGGAGGAAAAGGTAGTGGTGGTAGACGATGTCCTTTCCTATGAAGTGGTAAATCTTGGACCTGTTCCACGCCTCCCGCCCTTCTTCGCCCGCCTTCCCCAGGGCCTTGAGCGCGGTCGAGATGTAGCAGAGGTGGTTGTCGAACCAGCCGTACAATACCTTCCCCTGGGCCTCCTTCAGGGGAATCGGAACTCCCCAGGAGATGTCTCTGGCGATGTCCCAGTCCTGCAGCCCGTCCTTGATCCAGTTGAGCACGTAGTTTTTCACGTCTGCCTGCAAGCCCTGGTTGTTCTCCAGCCAATCCTGCAACTGCTTGGAGATGGACGAGAGTTTGAAGAAGTAGTGCGTGCTCTTCTTCAGCACCGGAGGTCTCCCGCAAATCGAACAGTGTGGGTTGAGTATCTGACCCGGTGGTATGGTCCGGCCGCAGTTCTCGCAGACGTCCGAGTACTGCTCCTCAGTCCCGCAGTAGGGGCACTTCCCCTTTACGTATCTGTCAGGGAGAAACTTGAGGTCGTACTCGCAGTAGAACTGGTTGATCTCGGAGACGAAAATGTATCCGTTCTCGTTCAGTTTGGTGAAGAACCTCTGGACCAGCTGTACGTTTTCGGGGGAGCTCGTCCTGTCGAAGAGGTCGTAGACGATGCCGAGCTTCCCAAGGTCCTCCTTGAATCTGGCATTCCAGCCCGCGACGTATTCGCTCGGTTTCTTCCCCTGCTTCTCAGCAGCGATCAGGATTGGTGTCCCGAAATCATCCGAGGCGCAGACCTGGATGACATTCGTCCCCTTCAGCTTGAGATATCTGTAAAGTATGTCTGGGGGGAGATGGGTGCTCGCAACGTGTCCCAGGTGGAGGTCGTCGTAGGCATAGGGAAGAGCGGCCGTGATTATGACGTCTTGAGTGCTGAGTTCATCCACCTAAGAAAACTCCACTCTGCGCGGTTTTAACTTTTGTGCGGACTAGGTCTTCCAGCTCTTTGCGTAGTCCCTCTGTTCCTTGGTCTGCTCCCCAATTGAAACGCCCATGGAGTCCAGCGCGGCGCGGGCCACTTCGTCTTCGATTTCAGGCGGCACTCCGTACACCTTCTTTTCCATCTTCGGGTGGTCCCTGTGTATCCGGATCGCCGCGAGCATCTGGTTCGCGAAAGACATCTGCATCACTTCGGGAGGATGGCCTTCCGCCGCCACCAGGTTCGCAATCCGGCCCTTGCCGATGAGGTACACCTTCCTCCCCGAGGGGAGTGAAACCTCGTCAACGTTGGGCCTCACCTCTTTGACCCCCTTGGCCTTCGCCATCATCGTGCCCACATCAATCTCTACGTCGAAGTGCCCGGCATTGGCGAGGATCGCACCTTCCTTCATCTTCTCGACCGCTCCATAGGGTATCACGTTCTTCTGCCCTGTCGTCGTGATGAAAAGCTCGCCCTGGGTCGCCGCATTCTCGATGTTCGAAACTTCGAAGCCATCCAGGTGCGCCTCCAGGGCCCTGATGGGGTCAACTTCTATCACAGTCACGATCGCTCCCATTCCGCGCGCCCTCATCGCCACTCCCTTCCCGACCCACCCGTATCCTACGACGACCGTCTTGACGCCAGCAAGAAGCAGCGCCGTCGCCCTCATTATTCCATCCAGGGTGCTCTGTCCCGTC
>DATDGE010000150.1:0-7614 GCA_036522255.1 Nitrososphaerales archaeon
TCTCCTCTTCCTCCGCCCAGAGACTGTGCCTACCAAAGAAAAGCAGATAGCTAATCACGACGAAATCTACGAGGATCGCAACGTGCATGATGGTGCAGTAGACGCAGATGGCGCGGATGAGAAACAGCTCAACGAAGACCAAATAAGGCACTATGGCGACGCCAATGAAGCGCCATCCGAAGAGCGCCTGCAGTGTTACCCTAGAAGCCCGTTCTGGCCCAAAGGCAATCAGATATACCATCCCAAGGTTCACGGCGAAGTATGCCAATGCAAGGATTTCCAGAGGAACTCCGAAAGCCACGCTGTAGGGGCTGGTCAATACCGCTGAGCAGTCGAAGTGTATTCCAAAGAAGGTGCCCGAGGGGCAAATGGGGAGTTGCTGATTCAGGGTATAGAAAATGACCAGAACACTGGTGGATGCCCATAATCCGAAGACTGACATGGCGATCAGGGCGACGAGTTTGAACTTGGAGACCCTCATCGACCCAACCTCGAAAACCTTCGGAATCTTGTTTGCTTCACCGATCGCATTTGAACCTTCGCCATCAACTGGTCACGCACACCTTTGAATTACACGTTGACTTGGGGAGGCCTCCAAGTTCGGACCTGAACCCCGAACAACTCCACGGCCGATCCCATCGCGGCAGGACCAGCTATCGATGTAATTATGGAGCCTATGGGGCTAGCGGAGCAGACGTCCGCGGGAGAGCCTTGAGTGACCTTGCAGATCAAGGCAGTGAACAAGTTCGTGGCCTCCCTGATCTGGAGCCCCGCGTCGTCGCTGGTGGAGATACCCGAGATTATTTGGGTCCAGTTCTTCCCTGCAAGTAAGCTCGGCGAAGCCAATACAGAAGAAGGGATGACATAGGTGTTGCCAAAATCGATGAATGGGAAGCCGCTTCCGAAATGGGACCAGACTGCAGAATAGTTTGAAGGCACTGTTTGAAGTTGATTGCGGTCCCTGTCCTCTGCCTCGTAGGCGCGGAAGGCGATGTAGTTGCTTGAATAGCTGCTCCCGACAAATGTATAGGTTGCATAGTCGCCTTCGTTTGTTGCTGCTGTCATGTAGTGGAGGCTCGTGAAGTTCCCGAAGCGCATCAGGGTCATGACGATGGCCCACCTCTCAATGGCACAAAACTGGCAGAACTCACCACCGACGAAGACCACAAGGGGTTTTCCGTTGGCTGTGAACGGCGTCCCGCCGTATTTCTGCACATAACTTTGCATGGCGGCCGCCGGGGCCGGGCCGTAGGGTTGGAAGCTCGTCCTCTGAAGTGCGACGAGGTTGGACGACGAGACTGTCTGATTGATGTTTCGGTCAAGGCCTGTCGCCTGGCTGGCCAACGAGACGAGGTAAATTCCCACCCCCAGTGAGACTCCGATAATTACGATCGTGATCAGGATCGTAAGCCTCCTAATTCTCTGCCTCCGCCTAATTCGGGCTCGCATGGCGGCTGTCGCCTTCGACATCCCTGACGCCGGCGTTTAAGCAACTCGTTGTCTGAAGCAGGCAAGCCTTTTAGTCGAATTCGGAAGCCGGGCTCACTTTGTTGTCGACCGGCTTCGAGGCCAGGGAATACCAGAGAAAGATCGCAGAGGTCGCCACTTCGAAGAACACACTGGTGGTACTGCCTACGGGGCTCGGAAAGACCATCGTCGCCATCATGGTCGCGGCAGAGATTCTTCGGACGATCCCCAAATCAAAGGTGTTGGTCCTTGCCCCGACGAAACCCCTGGTGCTGCAGCATCTGAGGACGTTCGGCGCCGAGATGAAGCTTCCTGAAGGCTCGATGGTCGCGCTGACGGGCACGGTCGATCCGGGCGAGAGAGAGGTTCATTGGTTGAAGTCCAGGGTAATATTCGCCACCCCACAGACCATCTACAACGACGTCCGGCATGGAAGGATTTCACTTCGCGGAGTAGCCCTGGCTGTGTTCGACGAGGCCCACAGGAGCGTTCGGGACTACACCTACACGAAGCTAGCGACAGTTTACAGGGAGACCTCCGACCATCCATTGATAATGGGGCTGACCGCATCTCCAGGCGCCTCCGAGGAAAAAATAAACGAAATCAAGAGGAACCTGTTCATCGAGGCAGTCGAAGCAAGAAGCGAGGAGAGCGAAGACGTAAGGGAGTACGTTGAGAAGACGAACATAGAGACCATCAGGGTAAAGGTTCCCGATGAATATTACATGACGACCCTGAGACTAAGAGAGCTCTACAATGACAAGGTCAAGAAGCTCCTGAATGGCGGGTTCCTGAGGAGCAACAGAGTCTCGAAAAAGGCACTGCTTGAGGCAAGGATTGCGATCTCGGCGAGACTAAAGTCGGCCCAGGCCACTGGAGGACAAAAAGGGTACATCTTCGGGGCGATCATGAATCAAGCTCAGGCGGTGACGATTCTTCACGCCATAGAGATGATAGAGACCCAGGGCGCTCCTCCGCTTTTGAGGTACCTTGAGAAGCTCAGGGACAAGCCCGACAAGGGAAAGTCAGCGACGTCATTGGTGAAGGACCCGAAGTGGTTGAAGGTCGAAGAAGAGGCGTCCAAGCTTGCAATGACCCCCCATCCTAAGATAGCAGTCATGCTCGACGTCGTAGAACGGCAGACAAGGAGGAAACCAGATTCCAAGGTGATCGTGTTCACGCAGTACAGGGACACAATCGAGGACATAGTAAGGGCCCTGGGTGAAAGGGGGCTAAGCGCGAATCGATTCGTAGGTCAGGCTGACAGGACAGGGAGTAAGGGCATGGACCAGGAGAAACAGACGGAGACACTGGAGCTCTTTCGCAAGGGAGAGTTCAAGGTCCTGGTCAGCAGCAGCATTGGCGAAGAAGGTTTGCATGTCCCCGACGTGGACCTTGTGATTTTCTACGAGGCTGTCCCCTCTGAAATTCGGTCCATCCAGCGTCGAGGGCGAACTGGGCGGACAGCCGAAGGGAGGGTCGTCATACTTCTGGCTGAAGGGACCGTGGACGAATCGTACTACTACAGCACTTTGTTCAAGGAAGGAAGGATGCGGGAGCTTGTCAAAGCGACAGATGAGAAGCCGTCGAAGAGGCGGTCGAAAAACCCAACCCTGATGGATTTCGTGGGCTGACTTCAGTTCAGGCCCTGCTGCCCACGACTGAGACTTTTATCAGATTGGTGGTTCCCCGCATTCCTGGTGTTCCGGAGGTCACCACAATGCGGTCTCCCTTCTTTGCGAAGCCGAGGCGTTCAGCCGCCTGGTCGGCCCGGGCGAAAAGCCAGTCTGTCGTCTTAGCCTGCTTGACCACGATTGGGATCACACCTCTGTAGAGCTTCAGTTGCCTGGCGACCCGTCCCTCGGTACACAGGGCGACAATTGGCTGCCTAGGCCGGTACATGGCAACACGCTTCGCAGTGGACCCGGTCTGGGTAGGCGCGACAATGGCCTTCGCTCCTACATAGTCGGCGAGTCCGCAGGACGCCCTTCCTATCGCTTCTGGGGTATCCCGGGTTGTGGACTCCTTGGGAGTGACGGAAGCTTCCAGGGGCATTTTCTCCGCTGACTTCGATATCCTGTCCAGCATCTTGACTGCCTCGACAGGATAATTCCCAACCGCGGGCTCGTCGGAAAGCATCACCGCGTCTGCGCCTTCTAGGACTGCTGCGGCCACATCGGTCACTTCAGCCCGAGTCGGGACGGGGAAGTTCACCATGCTCACGAGCATCTGCGTGGCGACGATGACAGGTTTACCCACGAGGTTGCATTTCCCCACAATTCGTTTTTGGATAGCCGGGACAGTTTCGATGGGCACCTCTATCCCAAGGTCCCCTCTTGCGACCATAATGCCATCGGCCTCTGCAAGTATTTCGTCGAAGTTGCGCACTGCTTCGCGTTTTTCTATCTTCGCGATCAGCATTGGACTCTCCTTTGGCATCATGCGCCTCAAAGATCTTAGGTCGGCCCTCGTTCTGACGAAAGACGCAGCCACGAAGTCTACACCTTGCTCTAGCCCGAACTTTAGATGAGCGGAGTCGGCTGAGGTCGGATATTCGACCCTCATTCTGACCCCGGGCGCGTTGACCCCTTTCCCCGAACTCAGGGTCCCGCCTGCGAGGACTGTGCAGAGTATTCCATGTTCAGTCCGCCCGTCGACCCGAAGGCGGATCAGACCGTCAGCGAGGTGAAGAAGGTCTCCTTTCTCGACGGAGTCGAGAAGGCGAGGGTAATTCACGCTTGCTCTGGCCGAATCGCCCAGGACATCGGAGTCGGTCAACGTGAAGTCCGAACCCCGCGAAAGTTCCGCCGAGCCTCCAGCCATCTTGCCTATCCTGATCTTCGGGCCGGGTAGGTCCTGGAGAATGGCGACTGTCCGACCCGCCCGGCGCGCCTCCCCTCTTATCGTGACGATTTCACGGAGATGGCTGGCCCTGTCGCCGTGCGAGAAGTTTATCCTGAAGACGTCCACTAGAGGAACAAGGCGCCTGATGGTCCTGGGGGCGCTGCTTGCGGGACCGATTGTGCAGACTAGCTTTGTCCGCCTCACAACGCGCAAGGATGAAGCAGATTCAATCTAAGGCTAGCGGAGGTGTTTCCTCGGAGGCTGAAGCGAGCCCCTAGGTTCCAAAACAGATTTGATCCAATCAAGTTGGTTCTCCGTGATTGACCTCAATTCCCTCATGGCCGGCGACCTCTCTGGCTCAGGAAGCTCGGCGATCCTTGAGCGCAGGAACTCAGAACCCTCCCTGGCCCTGTTCAGCAGAATGGGGACAAGGGCTGAATTTGGCAAAAGGTCCGACACTAGCCGCATCATCACCCGTTCCTTCCTGCCGAATGTGGCCATCCCTGCGTACATTGATTTGATTTCGCGCTTTGCGGCAGCCGTTATCGTATACGTGACCCTCGAAGTTTTCGACTTCTTAGCGGAAGATGTGACCATTTTCTCTCTGGCAAGAGACTTGAGAAGGGGGTAAATCGTGCCCGGCCCCGGACGCCAAGCTCCTTCTGTCTTTTCGTCGATACGCTGCATTATTTCGTATCCCGTCGCAGGGCCCCGCGAAAGAGTCGTCAAGATGTATATTCTAAGGAAGCCCCTCGGAATCGCCTGAGGATGAGTCCAGTGCCTCGGGAAGGAGGTTGACACCTTCGCGTAAGCCGCAATTTATCGCCTTCTTAAACTATGCCTATACGATATACATATCAGTATAGTATTCGATATGCTTATATCGTCAGGGTAGTCGGGCAAATCTTCAATGCCTGAGACCATCGTTGTCCAGGACCTAGTCGAGGTCTATTCGGACGGCACGAAGGCCGTTGATGGGATTTCCTTTGATGTCAATGAGGGAGAGTTCTTCGGATTCTTGGGACCGAACGGCGCGGGCAAGAGCACGACCATCAAGGTCTTGACGACGCTTCTCAAGAAGACTTCGGGCAAGGTCGCGGTCGCGGGATTCGACATCGATAAGCACCCTGAGGAGATTAGGAAGATCATCGGGGTCCAGAGCCAGGAGACGGTGGTAGACCCAGACCTCACGGGGAAGGAGAACATGATGCTTCAAGGACACCTCCACCAAATGGGAGGAGAGGAGCTCAAGAAGAGGGTGGACGAGCTTCTAACACTGGTTGGGATCAAAGATGTTGCAGACAAGCGGGCCGGGCACTATTCAGGAGGGATGAAGAAGAAGCTTGACCTTGCATCGGCTCTGGTCCATAAGCCGAAACTGCTTTTCCTCGACGAACCAACGACCGGCCTGGACCCTCAATCGAGGGCGGCCATATGGGGATACCTTTCGAAACTCAACACGGAGGAAGGAATCACTATTTTCCTTACGACCCAGTACATGGAAGAGGCGGATAAACTGTGCAAACGGCTCTTTATCATAGACCAGGGGAAAATCGTTGCGAACGGAACACCCGAGGCCCTCAAGAGGGAAGTCGGGGCTGACTCAATCACGATGACCCTGGTGGACGGCGGAGCGGCCAACACTAAGGAGAAGTCCAAAGAGGTTCTTGGGGGAATTCAGGGAATCAGCAAGATCATTGAGTCAGACGGCGGTCTAACGGTCTATGCAAAGAACGCCAGTCAGATAATCGCTGACATCGTGAGGGCATTCGACTCGAATAAGATCCAGCTGACTTCGGTCAACTTCGCGTCCCCCACCCTAGATGACGTCTTCCTCCAGCACACAGGGAGGAGGATCAGAGTCGAAGAGCTCAACACGAAGCAGACATCTTTCGCCAGGTTTGGGGCAAGAAGGAGGCCTGTTAGACAATGAGCCTGGCGTCGGACACGTACTTCTTGTTTGTTAGAGCACTGAAGAAAGTGGTTCGGAACCCCATACTCCTGTTCTTTTCCCTCCTCCAACCTATCATCTTCTTGGTCTTGTTCACGCAGCTCTTCTCCAAGTTCGTAGGCGCCCCCGGTTTGTTCCCCCCGGGAATCTCATATCTGGAATATGCAACACCGGGCATCCTTTTGCAAAACGGGTTCAGCAGCGCGCTTCAATCCGGCACATCCATAGTGGACGAGCTCAACTCTGGTATGCTCGAGAAGATGCTTGTGACCCCCGTTAATCGCTCGGCAATACTGCTGGGTAGACTTCTTTCAGACGCCTTCAGAGTTGTCGTCCAGTCTTCGATAATCCTGATCCTTGCTTACATCCTTGGCTTCAACGCGGCGACCGGCGCAGGCGGAATCATCTTGATTCTTCTGATTATTGCATTCTTCGGTCTGGCATGGTCTGGAATATCCCTTGCAATAGGCCTCCGAACACGCAGCGCTGAGACTGTCTTCGGGATCGGTGGATTCCTGACCTTTCCTCTCTTGTTCATGAGCACTTCACTGGTGCCTCTCAGGGCAATGCCCGACTGGATAGCGGGCGTCTCAAACCTCAACCCAATCAGCTATGCCGTGAACGCCGTCCGCGGATTGTCGCTCCCCTCCTCGGTTCTTTCCGGGCTAGGTCTTTCGTATCCGGGAGATATCTTTTCCGCGCTCGGATATATCGCAGCCATTGCAATACTTACTCTGGGCGCGACCCTCTATCTGTTTAGGAAAGTTGTCAAGTAAGTGGTGCGTGCAAGCATTTTCAAAGAATCTATGACGGGACGGAAGGTTCGCCCGTCGAGCTTATTATGGTCTCAAAAAGGGCGGTCCTAAGAATTGGCCCCATCACTTGAGGCTGCAGGCCTTTCCAAGAAGTTCGGCAGTTTCTCTGCTTTGACCGACTTGAATCTCAAGCTTGAAGGAGCGAAGTGCGTCGGCTTCCTCGGACCGAATGGTGCGGGAAAGACTACTACCATGAAGATATTCACAGGGTTGATCTCCGCCTCAGGCGGGACAGCGACGATAAATGGCGTCGACGTCAGCAAGGACAAGAAGGGCGCTCTGGCCTCGTGCACATCGCTCATTGAAACGCCGGAGATCTACTCGTCACTCACCCCGAAGGAAGCCCTTACGATGCTGTGCGCGATCAGGGGAGTCCCTAGCTCCGAGAGGAACAAAAGAATCGACGAGGCCATAGGAAGGGTGAAGATGACTGAGTGGGAGAACAAGAAGGTCGGGAGTTTCTCCAAAGGCATGAAGCAGAGGATCAATGTGGCGTCAACGCTATTGAGCGACCCTGAAGTGATAATCCTAGACGAA
>DATDGE010000151.1:0-9229 GCA_036522255.1 Nitrososphaerales archaeon
AGAAAGAGGCAGAAGCGCTCGCCCGCGACGTTAACAAGGTCAAACTCGACGGAGCCACCTTCGAGTTCAGGGCCACCATCTCATACAGGGGGGTCCTCGTCATCAGAGCCAAGGGCGATTTGTCCGCGGAAATATCCAACACTGACCCAGCCTATGCCAGGGTCGGGGGCTTCGGGGCGGCGAAGAAGACTTCGGGGCCCGAGAACGTTCTGCAATGCGCCCCCGAAGCGCGGACCAAAGCTGCTTCCAGGGCAGCCAAACTGGTGAACGAATTCACGAAGAAGAGCCTCGAAGTTCTTCAAGCAAGTGAGGTGAACAATGAGCGGGTCCGCCAAGGCAAGCTCGCGGCCAACTGCATCCTCCTCCGTGACGCAGGGGACCACTACCCGAAGCTCCCATCGTTCGAAAAGAAATACCACATGTCAGGGACAGCCCTTGTGGAAATGCCGGCGGAAGTTGGGATCGCAAAGATCCTGGGTATGAAGATGGTCAGGATAAAGGACAGGCATGACATGAAGGAGAAAGCCTCCCTCTTCTCGACCGAGCTGACCGATGGGAACGTCGTATACGTCCACATCAAAGGGCCCGATGAGTTTGGACATGATGGAGACGCTGTGGGGAAGAAGAAGAGCATCGAAACGATCGACAGAGACTTCTTCTCCGTCGCCAGCAGGCATCTTGGAGAGGCCAGGCTCGCCGTTTCCTGCGACCACGCCACCCCCTGCAACCTGAAGATGCATTCAGCTGACCCTGTCCCCCTTCTGATCACCGGGGATTCAAAGGGAGAGGGGAGGAGATTCACCGAGAGGAACGCGAGTCTCGGTTCGTTGGGGAGCTTGAAGGGGAAGGACGTCTTGACTACGGTCTTGAGAGGCGCGGTCAGACGGAGTACTTCTTCAGACGCTTGACCGTTTCGACGGCCACTTCGATTGCAGCCTCAACGCCTGCTTCGACCTTGAACTCGTCGGTGGCTCTGTTGGCAACGACAGCGAATAGCGCGCCTGTCTTGAGCCCGAATATCCTCCCAAGAGTGAACAGAGTGGCGGCCTCCATCTCGAAGCAAAGCACATTCGCTGCTCTCAGGTCCTCAATCAGGTGGGACTTGTCAGATGGGAAATATCCACCGAACGATTTCCTGCCTTGGCCGACATAGAACGAATCGGTTGAAGCAGCGATACCCACCACAGCCTTCTTGCCCAGGGCCCTGGCCGTATCCTGGAGAGCAAGGACTACTCCAGGTGTCGCAGCCGCTGGGTAGCCCGGGTGTACGTATTGGGAGCTGGTGCCGTCCATCCTCACGGCAGCGTCTGCGATTATGATCGACCCCACCTTGACATCAGGAGAAATTGCGCCGCACGTCCCGACCCTTATCATCACCCTCACGCCAAGCCTTGCCAGCTCCTCGACTGCAATTGCAGCCGACGGTCCACCGATCCCTGTGCTGAGCACTAGGACCTTCTCACCGCCTGCTCGGCCTGTCCAGGCTGAATACTCTCGGTTGGATTCGAGGGCCCTGGGTTCCTTCAGCCTTCGCGCTATCGCGGGCACCCTGCCCGGGTCTCCGGGGAGCAGGGCGATTCTTCCGACGTCTTTCTTGTTGAGCCTGACGTGATAGGGCCTACCAGACGCGTCCCTCGGTTCAAGCGCCACCTATCGATGCTCCCTCACACGGGAGCGACACTCGGACGTTATCAACAGTTCGGAGGGGGAGACCTATTCCGGAGGTGCGAAGCAGTTTCGGCAGCGCGGCTCGTACATCTCTTTCCCGCCCACCGCTATGACCGGTGATTCCTTGGGAGCGGGCCTGCCTTCCACCAGCCTCTGCGTCCTCGTTGCCTCTTGGCCGCAGACGACACAGACTGCGCTCAGGTATCTGACCCTGTCTGCCCTCGCGGCCAGCTCCATGGTCGTCTGGAAGGGCTCGGCCTTGAAGTTCAGGTTCAGCCCGCAGGCTATCACTTTCTTCTTGTCGGCAAGCTTGTCAAGCACGCCGACGAGTGTCGACGGAAAGAAATTCACTTCGTCGACCCCTATTGCGTCCAGGCCATCGGAATTCGTTATTTCTTCGATCTTCCTCAACCCTTCATCGGACGAAGATACCGTATAGGCGTCGTACCTGAGCCCGTTGTGCGTGACCACTTCCCTCGCGCTGTAGCGCCTGTCGAAGGCGATCTTGAAAATCGCCCCCTTCTTCTTGGCGTACACCTCCCTCTCCACCAGGCGGATCAGCTCCGAGGTCTTACCCGAGAACATCGGGCCTATGATAACTTCCAGGGTCAAGTCTGAACGGGCTGCTCCCGAGCGGGTTTATTGGCTCTTATGAATCAATCCGCCGAGGCGCCCTCGACTTGGTCTCCTAGACGGGGAGGCAGTCTCCGCCTTCATCTGCGAAGAGGTGGTCGACGTCCTGCTTCTTCCTAGCCACGACTACTGACCCCTGTCCGTTCCTCATCAACACGTATGGCCTGGGCTGACTGTGGAAGGGCATGTTCATCACGATGGTGTAAGCTCCGACATCTCTGAACATTACAAGTTTCCCTGTCTCAGCTCCCCCAAGCTTCGACCTGCTCGAAGTCGGGAACACGTCGAGGGGGTCGCAGAGCCGCCCCACCAAGACTACCTTCTGAGGCGATTGTCTACCGCCCGGTACGACTTCGACTGGGTATTCGTGGCGAAGCAAAGCAGAATCAAGGAGGAGGTGATACCCAGCGTCTATGTAGACGTACTTGCTCTCTCCGAAGCTCTTGACGTTGACGACCCTGGAAACGAGCACCGTTGATTCGCCGGTAAGGAATCTTCCGCTCTCTGCTACCAGGGTGAATTTTTCCCCTAAGCTTTCGACGAGGCTGTTGAGCTGGCCGACTATCTTGTTCCCTAGGTCCTTGGGCGAATGAACTCTTCTCCCATAGGAGACAGGGAGGCCGCCACCGATGTCAATGGTCTTCACCGCAAAGCTCCCAAGCTGATGACGGGCATCGAGAATGAATGCCTCCAGCTTCTCGATGGCTTCGGCGTAGCATGATGGATCATCGATTTGACTTCCAAGATGGAAGTGGAAACCTTCGAATTGGAGTCCCGGCGAGTTGAGCAGTTTTCTCAGCACATGGAGGGCACTGTCCTCCCTGCTTCCGTTGAACTGCAGTCCGAACTTCCCGTGCCCCATCGAACCACGAAGCTCAGCGTGGACGTGAACCTCCGGATTCACCCTTATCATTGTCTTGACTACGACACTTACCTTGTTCGCCGCCTCCGCCAGGTTCAGCAGACCGTTATGGCTCGCAACTACGACCTTCCGGACGCCAAGCTTGAGGATCTCCTCGTACTCGGCCAATGTTTCAGTTATGCTGGTGTACATGACGTTCTCCGCAGACCCCCCCGCCTTGATGATGAATTGAAGCTCGCTGGGGGCTGTAAGGTCGAACAGTATCCCTTCGCTCGAAAAGGTCCTGATCACCGACGGATTGAAGTTTGCTTTCACCGAATATGCCACCCTGAACACTCCCTTGAACTCGGCGAAACCCTGCTCCATCTCGCTGACTTTCTTCCTCAGCGTAGGTTCATCAATCAGAAAATATGGGGTGCCGTATTTTTCTGCCAGGTTGTAAAGTTCCTTGTCTGAAAACTTCTGCGCCGCAACACCCGAGCGCGATATGTGCTGCGTGCGAGTGTCGACCAACTTTTTATTGTTCGAAGGCCGACAAATTTATTCTTATAACTCTTGCGCGATTTGAGGCCAGAGATTTAGCATCTGTGAGGGACGGTTCAGATTTGTATCCATCCTGATGGTTCGAGCGAGAATCATTCTAATCCTATGATGCCGCGGCAAAGGCGTGCCAAGGTATTGGGTCTACATTGTCCGCTGCTCTGACGGTTCGCTTTACACAGGCTCTACATCAGAAATCAAACGCAGGCTCATCCAGCACAATGCGGGAAAGGCTTCGAAATACACGCGTTCCAGACTCCCGGTGACCCTTGCGTACCTCGAAGGTACTTCCAGCCGAAGCTCTGCTTTGAAACGCGAATCGAAAATAAAAAATCTGAACCGGAGGTCGAAACTCCTGCTCTGCACTCGACGTCTCTCAAAAACAGAGACCTAGCTCACGCTAGCTTTCCGGGTCCACGGATTTCAATTGATTTGGTGCTTATTTCCCGACGACTATTTCGATCGAGGAGATGTTCCGTTGCTCTGCGCCTTCGCCAACGACTTCGGTGCTTATGCCGATGTCCTTGACTTTGAACGCGCCGTTGCCCAGTCTCTTTGTGACGATCTCTGCGACGTCCACTGCTCTGCTGATGGCCATTCCTCTGGCCTTCACCACTATTTCGCCGGCCTGTGAAAGCTGGATGAGTGCGCTCATAGCGTAGTTCATCACTGGCTTCTGGCCCACGAAGATGTGGTTGTATGGTGCTGTCCTCTGTTGTGGTGCCCTCTGCTGTGCTGGTGCTGGTTCTGGCGCCATTTCTGCTGATTGGTGTCCCTCTGACTCGGTTGTGTCGGATTTCTTTCTTGGCATATGACTGACCTTGTTTGTCACGGCCCCTTTACCGCATATTTAACAATATGGTGTTGGAATCTGCGTTTTGGTCAGAGGTAAATACCAAGGACGGAAGTCTGCGGACTTCAGCTATTTTGCGAGCGCGTTGATAGGTATGTCCTGGGTTACTCCGTTGGGGAGCGACCTTCTGATGGAAATAGGGAGAGCGTCTGCCTCCATTTCTTCCATGGCAGTTTGAATCGGTCCATGATAGGCCCCCTCCAACGGGACGAACGCCGGTGCCCCCATGGCGAGCTGAAGAGACCTTGCGCCAACGATCCGTGCCTTCTCGAATCGCGTAAGTTTTGGAGGCCCTATCCTGATTTCATAGTCGACAAGAGACGCTTGCTTTACTTTCTTTACGGACTTGGCTGGAGACATTGGAAAAACACGGAGTAGAGTTCGGCCTTTTGGGTCGCCTGTTAAGTCTTTTTGCATTGATGCCAAAGACAGAATAAGGGAGAAATCGGGCGGTAATTTGTTGGCTTCGCAAACTGGGGCTTCCGCGGGCTCAGTATCAAAGGTCGACTGCCTAGCCTCGGTACGCGGGAAGGGAGCCGCAAAAATCGCACTCTTCCGTCATCTGGCCCCGCTGACCGTCAATGCAGTCCTCAGGAGCCTCCCTTTCGATAGCAGGGTATCGGTGCAGCCCGCGATGGTAAGTCTCTTCACCGACCTTAAGGTCGGGGTCGAGAAACCGAGGACCCAGTTCGTCAGGGGAGACGTCGCCTTCCTCGCGTCAGCAAGCCTGGTCTGCATTTTCATCCGTGAAGCGCAGAGCGAGCGCCCACTCAATCCGCTTGGGAAAGTCGAAGAAGGCCTCGACGTCTTCGAAGCCACCAGAGTTGGGGACGTCGTCAGGTTCGCACAGCAGTCCCCCTGACCGAGTTCGAAGTCAAGCCGGCGGGCGAGCGCGGCAGGAAAATCTACGAATCTCTTGGATGGAAGTCAGGGAATGAAATGGACTATGAGTTCAAGCCGACGCCGGAGCCTAGACGACCGCCCAGACGCCGTGCCCGCTGAAGCCTCCTGCCCTTCTTAGCAGCTTTCTGGCCTCCAGGTCTCTCAGCACACTAACCGCGATCGAGGCGTTTACGCCAAGGGCTCTGGACGCCCCGTAAACAGTGATTGCCTTCAGCGGAGTCAGGCTCTTGACCATCTGCTCAACGCTCGCTTGTGGAGCCAGGAAAGAGAGCTGCTTCTTCTGTTGAGGCGCGGCCTTCGCGTCCTTCGCCTTCTTTCCCTTGGATGGCGCAGCCGAATCCTGGGGGGTGTTCTGTGAATCCTGCGTCTTCTCCATCGATGCCATCGACTTCTTCTTCACTCCACCCATGTTGTTCGGTACCCGGAAGATGACAGCGCAATTAAGCGTTTCCGACCAGCGTCGGAAAAGGAGATTAAACCGGCTCCCTCCCGATCATCCGTGAACTACTCCGAGGTCGCCGCGAAGTACGCCGAGCTGGAGCGCATCTCGGGGAGGAACGAGATAACTGAAGTCCTCGCAGGCCTTCTGAAGAAAACACCTCGCAGCGAACTCGCAATGCTCGTGTACATGACCCAGGGAAAGTTGAGGCCGGATTACGAGGGCGTCGAGCTGGGCCTGGCTGAGAAACTCGCCCTCCGGGCCCTGTCGACGGCCGCCGGCGCATCGCCCGAGAAGGTCTATGCTGTCTATGTCAAGAAGGGAGACATAGGCACCGCTGCCGAAGATTTGTTGAAGACGAAGAACCAAGGCACTCTGTTCAGCGAAGGGTTGACCCTGAAGAGGGTTTACGATACTCTCCTCAGGATCGCTCGCCAGAGCGGGTCGGGGTCCGTCGACGCGAAGCTCAGGGAGCTCGGGTCTCTTTTGAACGATGCAAGTCCCCAGGAGGCAAAGTTCATCATGAGGACCGTCACCGGAGAACTGAGGCTGGGCGTCGCAGACTATACGGTGTTGGATGCTGCGGCAGTCGCGTTCCTAGGAGGGAAACACGCAAGGGGAACGATTGAGAGGGCCTACAACGTCCACCCCGACCTTGGTTTCATCGTTGAGAGCGTCGCAGCGAAGGGCCTCCGCGGAATCGAACAGATCAAGGTTGAGGTTGGGATCCCGATTAGGCCGATGCTCGCTGAAAGGCTGAGCTCCGCCCAGTCGATCGTCAATAAGATGGGTGACAAGATGGTCACAGCAGAGTACAAACTTGACGGCGAAAGGCTGCAGATCCACAAAGAGGGAAGCGCAGTCAAGCTGTTCTCCCGGAGGCTCGAGGTGATAACCGGGCACTACCCCGATGTCGGCGACCTTGTGAAGAAACATGTCTCCCTCAAGCGCGCGATCCTCGAGGCCGAGGTCGTCGCCATCAACGAGGACACCGGGGAGTACCTCCCTTTTCAGGAGCTGATGCATCGGAGAAGAAAGCACGGAGTCGAACAGGCCATTTCAGACTACCCGGTGGCTCTGAACTTCTTCGACATTCTCTTCGCTGCTTCTTCCGACCTGACAGGGAAACCGTATACAGCGCGCAGAAAGAAGCTCCTCCAAGCGGTGGAAGCCACGGCCAGGACGAGGGCGGTCCCAGCCCTCACGACCTCGGACCCGGCGGACATCGAGAGATTCATGGAAGAAGCCATCGAAAACGGGTGCGAGGGCCTGGTTGTGAAAGACCCCGACTCGACCTACAGGGCGGGGGCCAGAGAATTCGCATGGATCAAACTAAAACGAGAGTACAGGACAGAACTCACCGACACCATCGACCTCGCGATCATCGGCGCATTCCACGGAAAGGGAAGAAGGGTAGGGACCTACGGCACCTACCTCCTGGGGACCTACGACAAGAAACGCGGGCTCTATACAAGTGTCGCAAAGGTCGGGACCGGGTTCTCCGACGAGGACCTGCAGAAGCTCCCGAAGCTCCTGAAGCCCTACGAGAGCCATGTCAAGCCGCCAAACGTCGAGTCCAACATGATTCCCGACATCTGGTTCAGGCCTCACTTCGTCATCGAGACCATCGCCGCGGAACTGACTCTCTCACCCATCCACACCGCTGCCCTGGGACGAATCCGTCCCAGCGCGGGAATCTCCCTCCGCTTCCCGAAGTTCACCGGAAAGATCAGAGATGACAAGAGCGGTGAAGATGCGACATCGGTCGAGGAGATCGTCGAAATGTATCAGGGACAGACCAAACGAATAGCGTAGTGTAAGGCGAAAGCTAGCCCTGGAATTCGACAGGGGCTGTCTGTGAAAGAATTTCCCTTTCGTCCACCTGGTTAACATTGCGCCAAACGACAACCAAAAGAAAGAGACTCCACAGAACAAAGAAGATGTCAAGGTAGAAGACCGACCTCTCCAGGGAAACCATCCTTGATATCACGATGTCAAATGACAATTCCAAAAGAGATAGCAAGAATGCCAGGCCGACCAGCCTATGCAAAGACCCCAGCGAGAACGACTTTCCAGACACAAGCCCATAGGAAACGACGAGCTGCACGATGGCGAGCAACACCAGAATTGCCCCGACTGCCACCTGCACCAGGAACAGCATACTGGCAAGCATTGGAGGCGGTATCCGGAAGGAATAGTTGGCGTAATCATACGTACTTTCGCTCGCGCCTTGAAGAATATCGATGAACGCACCGACAAATGCGAGGACAATGACCAGGGTCGAAACAGTCGACCCTCCTTTCTTTGACAGGCGCTTCGAAGACGTCTCGGAACTCAAGCTGAATCCACAGTAGGGGCACACCAGATAGTCAGCCCGAATCTCTCGCCTGCAAGAAGGACAAATCGGGTTCAATGGCGCCCCGCAGAATGTGCAGTTCATGACATCCTCACTCACCTCCCTCGCACAACTTGGGCAGGTGGTCATGAGGCAATCTGAGTCCAATGTTCGTTATTTACGCTTGCAAGACCCGGCCCTAGAGGAGTACTCATTGAGGGGTGCCGAACGACCTGTCGCCTGCGTCCCCTAGCCCGGGGACGATGTATCCATGCTCGTCGAGGGTGGGGTCTATGGCGCAGGTGTAGAACTCAGCCCGGGGGAAGGCTTTCGCGACGAATTCTATCCCCTGCATCGTAGCAATGGCCGAGATGAAGGCGAGCCTCTTCGGACGACCCTGTTTCGCGACTCTCCGTGCAACTTCGACAAGAGTGTGTCCGGTCGCCAGCATCGGGTCGGCTACGATCACGACGTCATCATGGCCGATCTTGGGTATCTTCGCATAGTTGACTTCTATGGGGAAATTGTGGGGCTTTCCTCTCCAGGCACTTATCACACCCGTCCTTGCCATTGGGAAGTTCTTGTACATCCCCTCGACAAAAGGTATCGAGGCCCGAAGAACAAGTATGATCACAATCTTATCGTTTCCTTTCACACGCCCTCCTGCCGCCTTTCCTAGAGGAGTCTCCACCTCGGTCGCCTGCGTCTCCATGGTCCTTAGGAATTCATAGGCCATGATTCTCCCAAGCCTGAAGATGGCTTTCCTGAACGCTACCTGGTTAGTCTTTTTGTCGCGGGCCAGAGTGAGCTGCTCAGTGACCATCGGATGCTCGACCACGGTGACTTTTGGCTTCGGCACCTTGGAACCTTATCGAGTCTGGCTGAAACCCTATGTAAGCCTATTATCGAATTCCGATGATTGTCAGGGTCGCCAGTCCGAATTAGAATTTTCGTCCCCAGTTTATGGAATCCCAAAGTCTTTCGAACCCGTAGTCC
>DATDGE010000152.1:0-4365 GCA_036522255.1 Nitrososphaerales archaeon
TCACCTTTCCCAACAGCCCGAAGCACTTGGGCCTTTACGCGAAGTTCGGCTTCAGGGCAAGGATGCTCACCCCCATAGCCGGGAAGGAGGTCAGAGGAAGCAATGACGCGAACTCCTTCAAAACCCTGAGAGGACTCGCCGCCAAAGAGAAAGCAGGCTCGATTAAGGAGCTCCGCGAGCTGACCGAAGACATCTACCCTGGGCTGGACCTAACTGACGAGATTGTAGCCGTGGACGAACTGGGCCTTGGGGACGTCGTAATGCCGGCAGATGGTACCGAAGAAGGATTCGCTGTCTGCCATGCGGGGCCCAACACAGAAGGAGGGACGGGAACCTGCTACGTAAAGTTCGCAGCGGCACGCCCTGGTGCTTCGGCCAGGACGAGGTTCCGTAATCTCCTCAGGTCTGTCGAAGGATATGCCTCGAAACGCAGGCTGAACACGATTGAAGCAGGTGTGAATTTGGCTCGGAAAGGCGCTTACGAGGAACTTATTGCTGCTGGCTTCAGGAGCGATTTCAGCGGGGTGGCGATGCAGAGGCCCGACGAGCCCGGGTTCAACCGCCCAGATGTCTTCGCGCTTGACGATTGGAGATAGCTTTTTTCTGACGTTTTGAATTTGAACCTAATCATGTCTGCGAACCGACGACCGCACTCTTTTCGCATGAAACGAGCCGAAAAGATTGACTTTTGCGATCCTAGTGCAGGAGCTCTTTGACCTTCTGAATATACTGCATGGCATCTAGGTCCGATTGGACCTGCCTGGCTGTGGCCAAGATTCGCTCTTTTTCTGCGGGAGCCGAAGCAAGGTGCCTAAGCATAGCAATGTGCACGAAGCCAGCCAGGGCCGGGTCGACGACAACGTCGGTGCCGAGTCCTATCCCGGCGACAACCTTCTCCCCGATTTCTTCTATCTTGTTCAGCGCAGCGACCTCCACTTTGAGAATCCCACCTGTATCCACCGGATTCGGCAGAGTAAGCGGAGCGTCAGGCCTGGGTTCATTCAGAGCCAGAAGAGAATCAACCCGATTGGCTGCCTTGTCCCTTTGAGTCAGGCTGGTCAGCCCGAAAATTTCCTCCACCGTCCCGGGAACCGAAGAGTGATCGTAGATTCTATGGTCGATCACTCCTTTCCTAACGAAGGGTGAAACGACAATAGATGGGACCCGTCCGCCAAGCTGCTTGAAGTTGAACCCGTTCCTGTTGTTGTCTGGGCTGGACGGGGCGTCTCCGGGGTCCACAGTCGCCGGCGGAGGGACGTGATCGTAGAACCCTCCATGCTCGTCATAGGTTATGATTAGCATGCTGGTCTCCCAGACTGGCGAGCCGCGGATTGCTTCGTAGACCTCTTTGATGAGCCTCTCCCCGCCTGTCACATCGTCAAGCGGGTGCTGAGAGGTTCCTCCCTTGAAATGGGTGAATGGGTGCCAGGATGGTTCGACGAAGACATAGGAGTGCGGGAAATCGCCCGACATCAGATCTTTCCTGAAATGACCGAATTCATGAAACTTGGTCAGGTTGTCCGTCATCCCTTCCATGTGCAGCGCCTGCGGGAAGTCGTCCCCGGTGTAGATCGCCCAGTCCAACTTCGCCGAGTTGAGGAGGTCGTAGAGCGTCCCGTTGGCGAACTTGTAGGCTCCACTTGCCATGGATGAGAACTCCTTGGGCAAAGATGGGCTGTGATCCAGGCCGCCTGAAGTCGCAGCGTGGACGAAGAACCGGTTGGGCCAGGTGGGCCCTGGGATTGATGAGAACCAGTGGTCGCACACCGCAAACTCGCGGGCCAACGTCGACAAGACGGGCAGCTGCTCCGGTCCGAAGACCTTCATGGGGGTAGAGGGGTCGACTTTGGGATACTTTCTGGCGAAGCTCGTCACGAAACCGCTGTTGTTGATGTTCGAGTCTACATCGCCGGGTTGAGGGGTTGAAGTGGAAAAGGACCCTCCTTGGCCGCACAACTGCTCCTTGACGTCCCCGAATTCATGCCCCGGATCCGCAGGGGCGACGTAGTCAGACGGCGTTGTGACCTTGATTGGCTGCCCTCCGGTGGAAGATGAGTTGGACTCAGAACCGGATAGGCCTTCTATGTGGGTGGGTCGCCCGGACACCCCATCTGTCCCCTGTATCCCTGAGAGCCCAAGCATCTGGTCGAGGCTCCTGTTCTCAAGCATCAGGACGAAGATGTGTTCGACATGCATACCAGGAGGTTCGCCTCACACCTCGCGGCTATTCAATTTTCCTATGTGGGCCACAGGTCATTTGGCTGAAGTCACGCTCGGGTGGAGCACGAGGAAAGAAGTGTGATTTCCAAATTAGAACGAACGCCGTACTAGGGCATCGTTCTAGAATGCTCTCCCGATTTGCAAATTCAAGGGGGGGAAAGTCCGCCAGCTCCCACAGCCTGCTTGAGGAAACCTGAGGTCTTTCAGTCCTGGAATTTGAACACGACTAAGTTCGCGGACCGGCGACCGCACCACGCATTCTCCCAGAAGCTTGAGGATTTAGCAGAAGACGAGGAGGTCGAGGTTGAGGTTCCGGAGTAAGGCGACATCAACGCGATATCTCCTCCTATGCCGGCAACAGCTAAGATGACCAGAACTGTCACGATGATGATCGGCCGGCCAATACCTTCTTTTCAGAAGAATGGAATCGACCCAGTTGATTTCTATTTGAGAATTGGAGCATGGTTCGTGCCTCAGGTTTTCGGATGCGGTAGAGCGCACTTCCAGACCTTCGAGTGTAAGCAACCCAGCAGTTCGCGCGCGATTTATCCGAAGTCTACGGTCAAGGTGCCGGCTTAATGTTCTGGTTCACGTGGAAGAGGTTCCCAGGATCGTAGGCGGCCTTGATCGAAGCCAAACGGGCATAGTTTCCCCCGTAGGTTAGCCTCACCCTCTCTTGGCCTTCGTCGTCCATCATGAAATTGACATACGCTCCACCCATTGAATATGGGTGAAGGTCGTCCCAGTAGGAGACGGTCCAGTCGCGGATTGTCTTCGCATTCGATGGATTCGGGTCGACGCCTACGATTACCTCAGCCCATTTCCCGTCCCTGTACGCCCAGGGGGTTTCGTTTGGTCCGACACGGGACGCAGCGCCATCTATCGGATAGAGGTGCATCGCAGACTGCGGGGTCGGCATCTTGTTTGCGTTCTTGACGTGCCTGGTTACTGCCTCGTCGCTGATGGTTTTCACAAAGTCCGCCCGCCAGTACCACTGATGCCCTGGGGGGTAGAGCCCGTCGAAGGCGCTCTGCAGGGCCGTGAAAGGCATCCGCTGCAACCCATACATCGCCATCTTTCCCACCTTTCGGGCGGGAGCTAGGAGCCTGTCGGCTTCCTCCTGAGATCCTAGGTAGCACCACACCACCGCGGCCATCTTCTTCGACCAGAGGTCCTCGGGGAACGGGGGAGCGGGCGGCACAGAAAGGAATGCGAAGAATCCGTTGAGCTCTTCGGGGGCTTCAGGGAGGAAATCTCTATACCACTTCAGCACCTCCTCAGCCTGCTGAATGGGCCAAAACGTAGGTCCCGCGACGACTGTACCGACTGGATGAAGCCTGAATTTGAAGGATGTAACCACGCCAAAGTTGCCCCCTCCGCCCCGCACCGCCCAAAAGAGGTCCTTGTTCGAGTCCGCGTTGGCAGTGACGAAGCTACCATCGGCGAGGACCATGTCTACGGAGAGCAGATTATCTATCGTGAGACCATACTTGCGTGTGATGTGACCAATACCTCCGCCTAAGGTGAGCCCTCCCACCCCTGTCGTCGAGATTATTCCGGCAGGTGTTGCAAGGCCGAATGCCTGGGCCGCATGATCATAGTCACCCAGTTGGCAGCCGCCCTCGACTTCTCCGAGACGCGCAACCGGGTCTATCCTCAAACCCCTCATCAGGGAGAGGTCGATCATCAAGCCGTTTTCCACGCTGCCTAGGCCGCCACCGTTGTGCCCCCCTCCTCTGATCGCAATGTCCAGTCCCTGCTCTTTTCCGAACTTGACAGCCTCGATTACGTCACCCACGTCACGGCACCGGGCGATCACCGCTGGCCTTTTGTCGATCATCGCATTGTAGAGCTTTCTTGTCTCGTCGTACACTGGATTCTCTGGAGTGATAACCGGACCACGCAGGACTAATTTCAAGGCTTGAGCGTTAAATGTCGATTTGCTCAATCCATGTGCATCCTCGAATTCATGTGCACAGTGCCGTGCCGCGGTGTATATATCGGATTCTTGCCTCTCTCCTTTGTTTGAGTTGTTCTTCGTGATTCTGTGCTAGCATGGTGTAGCATGGCCGCATCTGTGTCTGAGTGGTCCACCAATGAATGCGAACTAGTCTATCAGCTCGCCTGCTGAGGCGTTGACCGGCG
>DATDGE010000153.1:0-2768 GCA_036522255.1 Nitrososphaerales archaeon
AAGACCGGGTGGAGGATGTAGGAGTCGGGGTCCCCGGGCGACTTCGGAGTCTTCGTCCCCCCAACCGGGGTCTGACTCTCATCCCGAATCACTATCACTGCGCGGTTTGAGCCTCTCCTGATCGCACGCTCCAGCTTTGTGGCCGCTCCTCGTACTTCGGGCCTCTGATGGTCTTCTGAGCTTCTGACGAAGAGCCCTTTGTCCTTCATTGCGGGTGTCCCTGCCGACAAGAAGTTTGAGAATCTTGAGACCTCCACGAAGGCCTCCCTTAACCTGGGGTGGGCCATGGACCTCTCTTCGACCAGGTCCCAAAGCCGCCCCTCAACAATTGCCTCCTTGCACGCATCAAGCTCTGCCTTCAATGTGAAGAGATTGTGAACCGAGAGGAGCTTTACCCTCTCTTTTTGATCGAGCTCGAGGAGGGCCCTGACGTTCGTCTTCGAGCAAACCCGGCAGCTGCAGGGCAGGTACTTCATCGATTGGAGCGTCATTACACCTCCCCTTGTCATGTATCTCCCAGTTCTGGCGAACATGACGTAGCTCGCTGAGTCGAATGTGTCGCAACCCAGCGCCACGGCCAGGGCCATGGTAAGTGCGTGACCTGCCCCGAAGAGGTGTAGTGGCGCGGAGTAGGGGACCGCGCCCCGCGCTGCCATTATCATCCTAACCAGGTCAGCGAACATGTAGTTCTCCATTACCTGCACAGGGCTCCCGAGCGCCAAGAACTGGAATCCTCCCTCGACCAAAGCCTTGGCTGACTTGCGAACCAGGTCGAGGTGCAGCCCGCCCTGGATCGGCCCCACCCAGACTGTCTTACTGTCTCCGAATTCGTCAATGGTGGCCCTTGCATTTTTCAAGCTGTATTCTACGGTCTCCCTCGCCCGAAGTCTTGTCTGGGGATATCCCGTGGGCCTATCGAGTGTTACCGCAATGTCGGAGCCGATCCTTGACTGAAATGAGGCAATGTCAGAGTAGTCGACGTCGAGGTTCCCATATTCGAGGACCTGATAGCCGCCTGAGTCAGTGATGAATATTCCGTCGAAACCGAGCAGCTTGTGAATCCCTTCTCGCAGGGCCTCGTCTTTCCTCCTCGAATGCATGATGTATGAGTTGGTCATCAGGCCCCCAAACCCCATGGCCTTCAGCTCCTCTGTCGGGACCTGTTGGTTGACTGGATGGATCACGGGGAACAGGTATGGAGTCTCGAGGGTCTTGCCACCCACCTTCAGGGAGCCTATCCTGCCGAGCAGGTCCGATTCTTTGACCTCGAAAGAGAATCCCATCTTGGTGCTCGCCCCGGTCGGTTCAATCTTAAACTAAATGTCGAACTTCGTCCCACCACTCTGCTCTGGGACGCCCCTTCCTAGGGCGAAAAGCTGTCAAAATCTGCGATTCGGAGATACACTAATTTAGAGCTCCCTGTGAAGTCGGCACGAGGGAATACTTTGAGCAGGGTGGCGGAAGTCAAGACCCGGATCTCCTCCGTCGAGCTTCTGGCAACGCTGAAGAAGAGCTACAGCTATCGGGAGCTCTCGGCAGTCCTCGGATTGTCGGCCCCGATCCTCAGCAGGTATGTCCGAGGCCATGTCCTTCCAAGCGCCGCCCGGTCCGAGAAATTCATCGCGACTTTCAGAGAAAAGCTGCTCAGGAAGATGATAATGGACGACGTGAGGGTAAGTCAAGATGGTTCGTACAACATCAGTAGCGTAGTTTCGAACGTGGGCCTTCTGAGGCAGATCGCAAAGGTCGTCTACAGCGAATTCGGGCTGGTCGGTGTCGACAGGGTTGTCACCATGGAGGTCGACGGAGTCCCATTGGCGGCAGAGGTGGCCGGCGAATTCAACGCCAACCTCGCAGTGGTGCGAGCGGAGAGAGACCTGGGGGTAGAGGAGTTCTTCGAGCAGAAAGCGG
The DNA here is from genome assembly GCA_036522255.1 of Nitrososphaerales archaeon. GTDB lineage: Archaea > Thermoproteota > Nitrososphaeria > Nitrososphaerales > Gagatemarchaeaceae > UBA183. Next base: position 1,912 of record DATDGE010000153.1, read on the forward strand.
TCTATTCTCCTTCAACGGTGAAGTATCTGTATCTCTCAAAGTCTGCGATCAAAAAGGGGGAGCACGTCCTGATAGTCGACGACCTGGTAAGGTCGGGCACCACCATCGAGGCCCTTGCCCGGATCGCTGAAAGGGCGAAGGCGAGGATCGTGGGTGTCTTCGCCATCGCTTCGGTCGACCAGTCAATGCCCAAGTTGAGGAGCAGGCTCGGGTTGACCTGCCCCATCGAATCGCTGGTGACCCTCGAGCAGAAGCAGAGGCGCTTCAGCTACTAGGGAGCGAAGAATGAATCCGATACTGATCGACGCCGAGTACGTCGCGAAAGTCATACCCCCCAGAAGGAAAGACTCCCACAAACGGATGAACGGCACGGTGTGCGTGGTCGGGGGGAGCAGGCTCTACCACGGCGCTCCATTCCTTTGCGCAATGGGTGCGATGAGGACAGGGGTCGACCTGGTGTTTCTCGCCGTCCCCGCGTCAATTGCCACTCCGATCAGGGCGCTTTCCCCAGATTTCATCGTCGTTCCCCTGCCTGACTCCAAGCTCACCCGTGGTAACGTCTCCAAACTCATGGCATGGGTCCCCCACGTCGACACTTTCGCCATCGGGCCAGGCCTCGGCCCGCAAAAGCCCGAATCCCTCGCGCAGGCCCTGAACGAGATGAAGGGAGAAGGGAGGTCCTTGGTGGTCGACGCCGACGCCCTCCGTCCGCAAGTACTTCCATCGATCAGGAAGACCAAGGCAGTGGTGACCCCACATGCGAGGGAATTCGAAAGGCTCTTCGGCCAGCCCCTCCCCGACGAGCTTGAGGCTAGGACCAATATCGTCTCGGCCCAGGCCGAGAAGTCAGGACTGAC
>DATDGE010000154.1:0-4303 GCA_036522255.1 Nitrososphaerales archaeon
AAGTGAGTGCCCCTTGCTCCGCAAAATTGTCGACATAGCACGGTCAAACTCTGTTACGAAATCACGGTCGATTGACTGCAGTCTTATTCGTCGATTATACCCCCTTGAGATTAATGGATCCATCACCGAATTTCACTCCAATGACATACGCGAGCTCAGGGGTTGGCTCTGCGAGAAAACGATTGGCGCTACCGAGAGGATGGTGTAACCCCCGAAACCATTCCGAAAGCGACGACTTCGATGGAGCGAAACCATACGACTCCAACAGCACCTTTCTTACACTCGAGTAGCTTAGACTCTTTTGACGCAATTCTTTCGCCCGTTCGTAAATCTCAAGACGAATTTCTAATGGCAAATTCGATTTGCGAGGCGACTGATTCGTATCTGCCAAGTTCGGGGTCCATTCCAGCAATACAACCACCGAAGCTACCTCGACCTTTTTAACGAATAAGGGAGAATGGCCTAGATTCTTCCTGACCTGTCTGAAAGTGACGAGCCTAGGCTGTCTTGAACGATTCGCCGCAGCCGCAAGTGGAGACAGCGTTGGGATTTTCGACTACGAAGCCCCCGCCCATGAGCTTCTCCGACCGGTAGTCGACCGTTGACCCAGCGATGAACGGAGCTGTCGACCTGTCAACCACCACCTTCGCACCGCCGACGTCGATGACATAATCATCTTCTGAGGACTTGTCGTCCACAACCATCCCGTAGGATAGGCCCGAGCATCCTCCTGCGGTCACGAAGATCCTCAGCGCAGCACCTGGCTTCCCCTGCTTCTGGAGGTATATCTTCAACTCGTCCGATGCCTTGGGCGTAAGTTGGACTATCGGCTTAATCTCTGTCCCCTGACTCAATACGGATGAGAAAACTTCTCACCCGTATAAAAACCCCATAGCTCAAGCCGACAGCTTCTGCGCTGCTTTCACGACCTCGCCATAGGGAGGCTCATCCGACGGTACGTCTGTGACCCACCTGTACCTCAGCATCCCTCTATTGTCGACGACCATCACCGCCCTCTTGGCTACTCCCTTGTACCCGAGGCCCACCCAAGGGTCTTGTAGTACGCCGTAGAGCTTGGTGACCCTCTTGTTGAAATCGCTGAGCAGGGGAAACTGCAGATTGTAGGTCTGGGTGAAGGCTTTGAGCGAATAGGAGCTGTCCACGCTGACACCTACAAGCTGACTCCCCGCTCCCTGCAGTGCCCCGAACCCATCCCTGAATGTGCACATCTCTTTGTCGCAGGTCCCGGAGAATGCGAACGGAAAGAACGCGAGGACCACCGTCCCCTGCCGGGTGAATTCGCTCAGAGACCTCACTTTCTTGTCTGCGTCAGGAAGAGCAAACTCGGGCACCTTCTGCCCCATCCTCAGCACCACGACCTTGAAACCTCGCACATTCCGATTTAAGCCCTACTTCTGGGGGAGCTTTTGCAGCAGCTCGAAGTACTTGCTCATGAGGGACACAAGCTCATCCTGCTTCGCGCCATCCTTCTCTGCTCCCAACTTCGTCGCGGCTTCGTTCAGCCTGTTCAGAAGAACCTCCCGCATCTGGGCAACGACCGTATCGAACGACACCGTGGTGGCCATGGCAATCGAAGACAAGTCATCGTGGACCGTGCAGTAGACCTTCCCCCGGTACCTGACCTGTATCCCCCCGTCCAGGGGACATGGCTCCGCTAGCATGGCTGCGCCCTTGCTCACGAGTTCGGCCGCCAGCTTCATCTTGTTCTTGGGAGCACTCATTGTAGCGCCCACCACCTCACTCGTATAATAATCCACACGAGGCGAAAAGCACTTAATCCCACCGCATCGAAGCCACGTTTGACAACCGGAGTCCCCTTCTATGAGTACTAAACTGAAAAAGCAGCAGGAGAACGATGCCAAGTTGGCGAAGGCCGTACTGAGCCTTCAGCAGATTTCAGACTCGAACATCACCCCACGCAACATCAGGAAGATAGTCAAGGACTCAGTGATGATGCTGCAGGACACCAAGGTGAGCGTTGCCGTCAGGGCAGCCAACGCCATCAGTCTCCTGGACGAAGTGGCTCAGGATCCAAACATGCCCTCGTTCGCGAGGGTGACCCTATGGTCAGCAGTTTCCGAATTGGAATCGATCAGAGAACAGTAAGGCTCTGGGCCGGCGTTGCAGTTTCCATCGCAATCCGGGCAAAACTTTAACACGTTCACAGGCGCCGCAGTCGCGATTGCCTAATTGCCCGAAGTGTGGGAATAAGGAAACACTTCCCACCAGGTCCTTCAACGTAATTGTTGAGCCTGTGAAAGGAGAACGTGGAATGACCGAGCGGAGGGTCGGGATGTACACATGTTCGAAGTGCGGGACCAAGTTCCCCACCGTGATTTCAAGGCAGAGATACCTGATAGTCGCGGAGGAGCAACTGAAGTCGATTCAGGACGAGCTAAGCTCAGTGAAGAAAGGCAACGAAGACCTCAGCGCCAAGGTCGAGGGTATGGTCGAGCAGCAGAGGGAGATGGAAAGCTCGATGGAAAAGGCGGCGAAGGAGAACGAGGTCAAGCGGCTGCAGCTGAAGCTCGCGGAGCTTGAGGAGTTCGTCGGCTACCTCAAAAAAGAAAAGGGCGAACTCGAGCAGAAGGCTTCCAGGCTTCGGTAGGCCCTAGATTCCTTCGGTGCCAACGGGCGGAAGGGTGTATCCTGCTTCGGCTTCGTAGGATGCAGCCTTCTCATCCAGCACGGCCTTCTCCGTCCGGAGCGCCTGAACCTCGCTCTCGAGCGTGGCTGCGGACTTCTCCAGTTCGAAGGTAGCTATCTTCTCCTTCAGTGAGGCGATGTCAGCAAGTAGCGAAGCTTTTTCGGCCTCGAACGACCTGATCTTCTCCTCGAGCTCTGTCCTTTGGTCAGCGTATTCGGTTACCACTTCCATGGTTGCCGATTCAAAGGCCTGTGGGTTTACTTCTTCTGCAGAACTAAAAACAATTGAGCCATCAGTAAAAGCAAGTGAATCCCAACTGCACATTCTTTATGAATCGACAACCTTCGGACCCATACGATGACCAGCGGACTCTGGGTCTTGCCTTCAGACCCGAAAGGGCAGAGGAAGGTGCTCAGGCAGGTGGCGGCCTCCCCGCACCTGATGGCCGCAATGATGGCCCTAGCTAAGAGCAAAGAAGGACTGAGCAACGCGGAGCTCGATGACGCGATCAACGACAATTCTGAGTGGATGACCCTCTGGACGATCAGACAGCTGACTGCGTTGGGTTTTATCGAATTCAAAATTGATCTCTTCGGAGACCCCGCCAAATATCGACTGACAGAACACGGAAGACAGGCGCTCTCCATGGTCACTGGTCAGCCCATCCAGAAGCCTCCGGCTACAACTCCGACCCGTGCCCCTGCTCCACCATTGCCACAGCCTGCAGCTCCCAAAACCGCCTGAAATGTGGAACCAATAATCAGTTTTTGATTCTGATCACGCATTCTCTTGGTGCGGGGGGAGGGATTCGAACCCTCGAACCCCTAAGGGATGAGGTCCTGAGCCTCACGCCGTTGACCAGGCTGGGCGACCCCCGCGTCGTCTCGCCGAGCCCAAGCTTCGCTTTAATAATGTTCGACGGTCTCTAACACTTTCGCGTTTCTCTCCCTTACCCAAAACCATCGCCCGCGCCCTTCGCGTTAAATCCCCCACGAAACTTCTTCCCCACATACAATGGCAAGACTGCACTACCTCTACGAACAAGCGGAGAGCGGGAAAGCGCGTTTCGTCTATTACTGTTCCACCTGCACCTGCGTCCTGAAAGTCAGACGCGACTTCGGACCAGCTGCCGAAACCGTCGACTCGCTCGGCGGACGGTGCCTCGGCTGTGGCCGTCCCCTCGAGGGAAGCATCGAATGCCGATTCGCTCCGGTCCCTGACGACTGGTCGGACGTCTTTCTGAACACCGCCCCGGCCGTGCAAAGGGCACAGGGGTTTTTCCAGCCCGCCTCGTCAATCCCTCACTTCTCGCTCGGCTTCCCTCGCCTCGACTCGCTGTTGAGGCCCTTCTCCGAAGGACGCCTGATCATGCTCAGCGGAGGACCATCGTCCGCGGTCGCCGAGCTCGCAGCGTTCAGGGCCCAGCTCCCAATCGAATCAGGCGGCCTCGACTCGGCCGTCCTCTTCATAGACGGCGGCAACCGCTCCGACCCGTACCTCTTCTCCTCGTTCGCGAAGCAGAGGGGGCTCAAACCTGTCGCGGCGATGAGACGAGTAGCTTCCTGTCGCGTCTTCACGTTCTACCAGCTCGCCGACCTAATCTCCGAGCACCTTGTCCGCGCCGCCAAAGACTAC
>DATDGE010000155.1:0-7090 GCA_036522255.1 Nitrososphaerales archaeon
CCTCAGTCGCTGCCTTTGCCATCTCCGTTTCAGTAAGGCCCTCCTTCAGCAGGCCTGGAAACTTCTCGAAGGACCTGCTAAGAATGCTCGCTGACTTCCTGAGGAGGCCGACTTCCGTCTCGTCCTTGGCCTCCCTAAGCCCCTGCAAGATGGGCTCAGCATTCCTGAGCTTGGGCGATGCGCGCTTCAACAGTTTTTCCAAGAAGAGAAAAGGAGCCCTCCCCTCCACTCCCCACCTCCCTTTCACATCCGCGCCCTTGACCGCCTTGCCCAGGGCGCCCCCGGGCCCTTCTGAGTCCGTCCAGGTGTGGACCTTCATCGACAGAGGACCCTCCCTATACGGCCCAGCCTCCAGCTCCGGTGCGACAAGGTTCGCTTCCCCTTCGACCGGGACCAGGAGCATGAACGGCCTCTCGAGCAACATTGAATCCACGCCCGTATAGTACCTCATGTTCGGCCCTGGAACGACGATCACTCCTCGAAGGCGCTCTGCTTCCGTTGCGCCCCTAAGCCGCCTGAGCCTCTTCGAATACACAGAGCCCTGCTTCATTCCCGCTTCCTTGTGCCTGTGCATCGTTAATATGTCATCGTTTTCCGCGGCGCCCTATCTTGGGGCTGAAGGAGCGGGTCGTCCTCCCACTCGCCAAGCGCTGGATATCGGGGGTCGTCCTAGACTCCGCCATCGAGGACGCCAAGAAGGCGAACTCGAAAGGTATCGGAGCCGTCCTGAACTTCCTCGGCGAGGAGATCAAGGACCCGGCCACGGCCGACGCCCACGCGAACGAGTACCTCAGGTTGCAGCAGGCCTTGGCCGACGGAGGAGTCAACGGTTTCGCATCAGTCAAGCTGACCCAGCTGGGCCTCGGCTCTGACGACGAAGGGATGGAGCGGCGCCTGGAGAGGATCGCCGCCAACGCGGACCTTCTGAACCAGTTGCTCTGGTTGGACATGGAAGGCTCCAAGTTCACCGACGCGACGATCAAGACGTACCTGGCAGCCCGGGAAAGGCATCGGGCCATGGGTGTCGCCCTCCAGGCCTATCTAAGGCGGAGCGAGTCGGACCTCAAAACGATATTGGACGCGGGAGGGAAGGTCCGAATAGTCAAGGGCGCCTACAGGGAAAGCCGTGACATCGTCTACCCCACCAAGAAGGAGGTCACAGACAATTTCGCGAGGCTCATGGGGACCCTGTTCGAAAGAAGCGAAGGCTTTGCGATAGGCACCCACGACACTCTTCTTATCGACAAGGCGAAGAAACTCGCAGAGTCCAGCCACACGAATTTCCGCTTCGAGCTCCTAAAGGGGATCCGCGACGAATTGAAGGAAGAGCTCGTGAAATCGGGGTACAAGGTGTACGAGTATCTCCCCTACGGCGATAGCTGGTACGCCTACTCCAAGCGGAGGATCAAAGAGCACCCCAGCAACATCTGGCTCCTCCTGCGCTCGCTCGTCTAGCCTTCAATTTGCGGGTAGTCGGCGTTGATAACTGGCTCAATTTCAATAGACTCCGCTCGCAAAATACCCGCCGGTCACTGAAAAACGATCAGAGGTCCAAAGACAATGCCAGAATATCAAAAGGGACAAGTCTGGGGAGCCCTCCGTAAGGCATGGAAGGGATACCGGATTGCGAAAGTCCAGGGCGACAACGCTCGGATGAAGGAATACGCAACCCGAATCAAGACCCTCCAGGGCCAACTTGGCGTTCCTCCGGCAAGTTTTCCGAACATAGGACTGTAGAGGAGCACCGCTCCTCTTTCCTTTTTTAGTCGACTCCGGTTAGTTCCTTTTCTATCTCTTCGATTATCTCGCCGACGACCTGTTTCTGCAGCCCCAGAGATGCGCTGATTCCGCCAAGGCCGTCCTCCTCCCTCATCAGGTATCTCAGAACCTTCTTTCTGTCGTCGCTGTCGAGAGACGTGGTGATCCTGGCCGCCTCCCGCAGGGCCAGGCTTCTAAGGTAGAGCAGAACTGCCCTCTCCTCCTCCATGTCCTTTAGCTTCTTGTCGACCTCGGCGACGACCTTGGTCAGGGGCCTTATCCGCGACGCGCCTTCGGGATACCTTAGGACCTCGTTCACGGGTGCTATCAAACGTGCACCAGAATCGGAATCCTGCATCCCCGGCACGGCTCCGAAGGTGAACATCCTCGCCCTGAACAGGCTTGGCGCGAGGTCTATGGTGACCGAGAAGCTCTTCCTCAGCAGGTACTCCTTCCTCTGAGGCCCACGAGGACTGTCCTGCGAGACTGTGCTGACCAGTCCCGCGTCTTCCATGCTGACAAGATGCTTAGCCACGAGCTGCTGGCTGAGCCCAAGCTCCTTCGACAGCTGGAGCTGATAGTTCGGCTCCTCGCTGAGCTTGGCAATGATCCTCCTCCGGATTGGGTTCTCTACGGTCCCCAGGACGGCGTCCAGCTCAGATTGGCTCATTGGTCATAACCCTGAGGTTGTATACAGGCCCTTTGTTCTATAAATAGATTCCCGACCAGGGTGGCCCGATGAAGCAAAAGTCGGACGGTGCCCACAAGCACGGAAAGCTCACCTCGGCAGAACTGTCGGCAAAAACATGGCCAGACTTCGAGAAGCTCTTCGCAGCCAACGGCGGGGTCTGGGGAGGGTGCTGGTGCATGTTCTACCACAAGCCCGGCGATTTTGACGCGAGCGCCTACTCGGAAAACAAGAAGGAGAAACAGGCACTCGTGTCCAAGGCCGAAGCTCACGGGATGATCGTCTACTGTGGAGGGGACCCCGCAGGCTGGTGTCAATTCGGCCCCAGGGAGGAGCTCCCACGAATCGATGGGAAGAGGAACTACATCCCGACTTCCGATGACCTGTGGAGGGTCACATGTCTTTTCATCGCCCCGGGCCACCGCAAGCTGGGCCTGGCAGGATTCGCGGTGAAGGGAGCGGTGAAGGCCATGAAGAAACTGAATGTGAAGACAGTTGAAGCCTACCCCGTCGAGGGGGACCGCGCAGCAAGAGACCTTTGGATGGGGACCCCAAATCTGTTCGAGGGAGCGGGATTCAAGCGCATCGGACCTCTTGGCAAAACGACCTGGGTATACGCGCTCGAACTAGGTCGACGCTGATTTCTTAAGAACGAACGGGACGGCATGCGCGTCTTGGGCCTAAGCAGGACCATAATGGCTGAGCACGCCGTCGTTGCTAGCGAGCAGCCCCTTGCTTCGCTAGCCGGCTATGACGTACTTCGGAATGGCGGCAACGCCTTCGACGCAGCCGTGGCCACAAGCTTCGCTTTGGCTGTGACCTTTCATCCCGCCGGAGGAATCGGGGGCGACTTCTTCGGAATGTTCTACCACGCGAAGACTGGCAAGGTCCTCTGTCTGAACGCCAGCGGATGGTCGCCCTCAGGTCTGACTTTGGACTTGGTCAGGGCGAATGGTGGGGGACAGGTTCCGCTCGCCGGCCCTCTAACCTGCGTAATCCCCGGCCTTGTCGCAGGAGTCTGCGAGATGCATAGGAAGCTGGGGAGTCTGGAGTTTGCCGACCTCCCGGGGGCTTCCGTAGAATTAGCCTCGAAGGGCTTTCCTGCAGGGGAGGGGGTCTGCAGTTCTGTGGCTGGTGCTTACAAGGACCTTTCGCCAGAGGCCAAATCGGTATTCGCTCCGAGCGGAAAACCCCCCACTCCCGGAGACTGGATCAGACAGGAGGCACTTGGCCGAGTCATCGCAGATGTAGCAGGGGGAGGCTCTGACGCATTTTACTCGGGGTGGCCCGCGGAGAAGATCGCCACAACACTCAGTGCCCTTGGTGTCCCATGCGAGACTAACGACTTCTTAGATTACAAGCCTGAGTGGGTCCAGCCTCTGTCGCTTGATTACAGGGGAACGACCGTCTACGAAGTTCCTCCCAACAGCATGGGAGCAACCAGCCTCCTGATCCTCAAGCTTCTTCTTGAGCACGACCTTTCGCGAACGGGCCCTCTTTCAAGGGAGAGAATCGAGTTTACGATGAGCGCAGCTCTTGAAGCCTATGCGCGCCGTGATGAGATGCTCGGCGACCCCCGGTTCGGCAAGATCGACCTCGAGTCGTTCATGTCAGCCGGGAAGTCTGCCGCGCCTCCTCAGAGCAGGATTCGCTCCGGGGACACGACTGCCTTCTCGGTCGCTGACTCAGAGGGGAACATTGTCTCGGGGATCCAGAGCCTGTTCAATCGTTTCGGGTCGAGAGTCTTTGTTCCCGAATGCGGGATAATGCTCAACAACAGGGCCTCTGGCTTCAGCACTGCAGGCCCGAACAAGGTCGAGCCTCGCAAGCGTCCTCTCCACACCCTATCGTCTCTGATTCTCGAAAGGGACGGTCGCCCATACCTTGCCATCGGGTCAAGCGGCGGTGACTACCGTTCCTTCCAATATGCCCTCTTTGTCACCAATTCGGTGGACTATTCGATGGCGGCAGAAAAGAACGTCGCCCATCCAAGGTTCCTCTGGGGAGGAGGCAGGACGCTGCTGGTCGAGGACGGCTACGAATTGCCTCAGTCGGGCTACGAAATCCAGAAGCTCCCGATGCCTGGTAGAACCGGAGTCTGCCAGGCCGTCGAGATATCAAAGGGATTTCTGACTGGTGTCTGCGACGTACGAGGGGACGGCATCCCGGCCGGGTACTAGTCCGCCTTCGCATGATTCAGTCTCGACTTTCAGAGGTCACGGTGTTTGAAACTGCCGGGTTCAACTCTGCGTTCTTCCGAACTAACATATGCCCGTAGACGAATCCCACTGCCGCGACTACCGCACTGACCGCCAACAGCAGGCCGATGAAAGGAAGGATAGCAAGTGAAACAACAAGAGACAACCAGGGAAAGTACCGCTTCGACTTTACCTCCTTGGTCAGGAGCCTAATTCCTGCAGCTGAGCCAACAACGTAGGTAAGGATTGCCGCCCCGCTTGTCGCCAGGAAGGCGGACTGGACGTCGACGTGCAAGAAGTAGAATACGACGAGGCCGAGCATGATAGGAACGAACAGGGCGATCGTCGCCCGGCGAGGTACCCCAGTCTTAGGGTCAACTTTCGCCAAGAATGTCGGGAGGCTGCCATCCACGGCGGCCGCGTAGACGACCCTTGACATCCCCGCGGTGTACGCATTCACAGTAGAGAAGATTATCACGACTGCAAGGAGCGACACCGCAATGCCACCGTACGGACCGAACACGTTTGACATCATCTCAGCGAACGGAGTAACTCCTCCCCCGGAGGTGTATGCTCCTGTGCCGACGACTGTGAAAGCGACAGCCAGGTAAAGCGCGCTCACTAGCAGTACGCTAATCGTGACACTCCTGCCGAAGTCCTTCTTCGGGTCCTTGAACTCCTCCGCTATGTTCGAGACGTTCTCATATCCGAGGTATGACCAAACGATCAAAGCCGCGGCCACCCCCACGGTCGCGATATCACCTGGAAGAATCGGGCTGAGGTTGGCGACCTTGACCCCAGGACTCGAAGCCACGACCGCCAGCGTTAGGATTCCAACCATCGCCGCCACAAGCCAAACCTGGACCCTCCCGCTGAGCCTTATGCCTCTGACGTTGATCGCATAAGCTAGTATGATGATACCTGCCGCGACTGCAAAGACTCCTGGTCCCGAAATTGGTAGGGCGTATGCGAGATATGTCCCCGCTGCAAGGGTGATGGCCGGAGCGCCAAGTACCACCCATGCCACAAAGAGCCACGCCGTCATTGTGCTGACGCGTCTCCCGAATGCTTCCTTGGCGAAGGAGTAGATTCCACCCGACTCTGGACTGCGCGCCGACAGGCTGGAGAAGGTGACCGCGAACGGATAGCTCGCCAAAGACAGGAAAATCCATGCCAACAATGAGCCAGCCCCGGCAGCCCGCGCAGCCAGCCCGGGGATTACAAGAATCCCGGCGCCAAGGACCGAGCTCACGTAAATTGCGACTGCTTGACGGACGGTAATTACCCGACGTAACTTGCGCGACTGTCCGTTCTCCCCAACCCTCTCATCAGGCAAGCGACCCCTAGTTGACTCGATTAGATTTAAGATGCGTGTGGATTGGTCCGTTACTCCTGTCCCTGGACCTCAGGCGCCAAGAGTTCACTCTGCCTTCGGGTCAGCTGCGTCTTCATATCCCTGTACATGTAATACATCCCTAACGAGAACACGATGAAGGCCGGCAGCCCCGTGGCTTGCCCCACGAAAGTGATTGCATCCGCTGGAGCCGGAGCGATGAGGAACTCGGCCAGGAAGAAGAACCGGCCAAACAGTATCAGGACTATTGCGCTGGTCAGAAGGACCCATCCAACAGGTGAACGGCCGACTAGGGATGCGACCCTGTAGGCGATGCCGATGGCGATTACGGCCACCACTATCTCGGCGAGAACAACCAACGCCAGCACTAGATCGGGCATGCTGCTTGCTTTCCTCCGGTGCAGCAGTCCTTCGCTAGGGATTAAAGGGCGATTGCGATTATCAGAAACTGATAATCACTTATTGGAAAACGTGTGGCTCCTTATTAGCGGATTCACAAACACTCGAATCTAAGATGTCCGAAGGCACCATGCAACTGCCGCGCCGAAGGAAGGTCGAGTATCCGTTCCATTATTCACCCGACTGGAGGCTGGTGCACTTCGTGGGCGAGGTTCAAGACAAGCCGGGAGCGTTGGCATTTCTACTGAACACCCTGGGAACAAAGTTGAACATGATAGGTACAACGAGCTACTCAGCCGGCGACGGAACGGCGGTATTCAGCGGGTTCGGCCAGGTTCTATCAAAGCATGACACGGCCCAGTCGATCCAAAATCTGGCAGTCGAGACTCACAGTGCGCTGGTGTGCCTGGCGTGGGAGAGCAAGGAAGGATTTCTCATCGACAAGTTCCACACCGGGCTTCAAAACGGCCTCGGGGAGCCCTACATAATGGTCCCGACAGCTAGCCTTGCAAAGGTGTTCGAAGAAGTCATCGGGACGTTCGGGAGCGGGGGCAAGACGATAATTTACATGCAGGGAAACGATTTTGCGAAGTCAGGTTGGCGTCTCTTCAGCCTTCTATTGGGCCCCAATGCGGAAAAAAGAACTGATGAGATCTTTTCGATCTTCGAAAGCTTTGGAATCGGCTCTTTGTC
>DATDGE010000156.1:0-1649 GCA_036522255.1 Nitrososphaerales archaeon
CCTCGACATTATCGGGCCGCCAAAGCTCCTCAAATGGCTCAAGGTCACATCAGATCTTCTGCAGATCGGGCTTACTTTCCCGATCAGATTCACACAGGCGAAGCCCGGGGCACTATTGCGCACGGAAGGTTTCAAGGTCCGGGCCGCGAATGCCCTTCATTCTGTCGAGGCCTACGCCTACGTCGTCGAAGAGCGAGCAAGGCCAGGCGTATTCTATCCCGAAAAAGCGAAGAAACTTGGAATCCCCGAGGGGAAACTGTGGTCCAAACTCCAGAAGGGCCGGTCCGTCAAAGTTGACGGCAGGATCATCGAAGCGGCTCTAGTAACTGGCCCCACAAGGAGGGGGAGGAAAATCGGCTATTCCGGCGACTCCCGTCCGGCCCCAAGACTGGCCCGTTTCTTCTCCGGGTGCGATCTCCTGATTTTCGATTCGACCTTCAGCGCCAAGGACAAGGACAGGGCTAGGGAGAGGATGCACAGCACATGCGTCGAAGCTGCCCAGATGGCGATCAATGCCCGCGTCAAGAGGCTGGTCCTTACCCATTTCAGTGCTCGCTACACGAGTCCATCGGTCCTGGTGAGGGAGGCGCGCAAGTTTTTCCCAAACACGTCGGCCGCGGCCGACGGGCTGACTCTCGACGTCGATTATCCTTCTGAGTAGGAAGTCAGCCAATCTATGACGTCGTCGAGCCTTCCCGATTCGATCGTCAAATAGATCGGGCCCAGAGGGGATTCCTCGGCAGTCCCACAGACCACCAGGACGCCCGTCGTGGCAGCTTGTCTGTTGAGCATCAGCGAGGTCGAGTTCTTTTCTCGATTCAGCATAAGCCTCCTCCTTGCCGCTGACCTTACGTGCCTGTCCCTCAACTGGTCTCTTATGCGGAGTAGTGCCTTCGCGTCTTCGGTCACGATCCTGACGGCGTGTGACCCCAATGACACATCACCGGATGATTGCCCGAGTATTTTTTCAAGTGCGCCAACTACCTTGTCCGGGTCCTCAGAAGGCGAGATGGTCGCTTTGAGGATGGTCTTCGCCCTGAAATCAGCTTGAGACATTTTTCCAGCGCCCGACCACATCAGCCATCTCCGCCGCCAGCCTTTCCGGGGTCGTGTGCTGGTTGGAGATTGTCTCGTCCGCGAGAGCTATCGCCTCTGCTATCCCGACCCCCAGTTCCCTCCTGTCCCTCTGAACGAACATGTCGTAGGTCAGCGGGTCATCTTTCCTCCCTCTATCCTTCAACAGCTCGAAGCGCCTCGCCGGGGAAGCGTGAACTGCGACGAGCAAAACATCTGCTCCCTTCCTGAACTCGTCGACTTCCGCCATGGACCTTATCCCGTCCACAACGACCTTCTTGGCCCCCGTCTTCTCTATCTCCTTCAGACAGAGGTCGGCGACCGCTGCGTCTCCGAGCTCTTTTCTTAGGAGTTTCATGACATCGCCGGTGTTCTTCGCATCTGGCTCCAGGCCCCTCCTCTTCGTCTCGCTGCGAATCACGTCCCCCATGACCACCCTCTTCCACCCCTTCTGCACGAGGGCTTGTGCTGCGGTTGACTTGCCTGCCCCCGGCATCCCGGTGATCGCGACTATGCGGATCAACCTATTGTCCCCCGGGCCGACCCGAGAGCGAATTTAAAGCAACTAGTCTCGG
>DATDGE010000157.1:0-1983 GCA_036522255.1 Nitrososphaerales archaeon
CAGGGTAGAGGCCGAGGCTCTGGCGGCTTATTTTTCCGAGCGGTCGTTGACCCGAGAACGAGTCAGTGTGGAATTGTCCTACCTTCGTCTGTTGGTTAAGCTCGGGGTTGCCCCCCGGGTAAAGGTCCCACGGGTCGAACCCAACATGGTGGAGATCAAGAGGCTCGAGGAAGAGTTGGGCCACGATGTCAAAGCAGTAGAGGTCTACCTTCGCAGGTCGCTGAAGCGTTTGGGGGCAGCTCGACTCTCCCCCTACGTTCACATTGGCCTTACAAGCGAAGACACGAACAGCCTCGCCTACGCCCTCCTCCTGAAGTCAAGTTTGGAGGAGGTCCTGGTCCCCGCTTATTCATCACTTGCAACAGAACTGGCGAAGATCGCTGGAACAGAAGCTGCTACGGCGATGGTAGCCAGAACGCACGGCAGACCAGCGGTCCCCACCACCTTCGGCAAGGAGATGGCAGTCTTCGCAGTCAGAATTGCCGAACGGGTCTCAGTCCTGCGTGGGCTCCGCCCCATGGCCAAATTCACGGGGGCGGTTGGGACCTACGCATCATTCTCTCTCCTCGGAGCCAAGGACTGGCCCGGCGAGCTTTCGCTTTTCGTGGCTGGCCTTGGAGTCGAACCGGCGACATATTCCACCCAGGTCGTTCCCGGAGAGCGACTCTCCGACATTCTGCACCATATAATCAACATCAACCAACTCGTACTCTCCCTTTCTCGGGACCTTTGGCTCTACCAGGCGCTCGACCTCGTCCACTTCCTGCGCCCGGGCAAGGTGAGCTCTTCGACGATGCCACAGAAGGTCAACCCGGTTGACCTTGAGAACGCCGAAGGTCAGGCGGAGGTCTCAAATTCTTTGCTCATTCTTTTGGCGTACCGCCTCGAGGTGACGCGCCTCCAGCGCGACCTCTCTGACTCAGTGGTCCGGAGGATGCTTGGCCAGGCCCTGGCGCACTCGCTTCTTGCCACCTCGAGGCTCAAGTCGTCTCTCCTATCCATGAAAGTAGAAAGGTCGGCGATGGCCCGAGACCTCAAAGCACATCCTGAAGTCTACGCGGAGCGAGAACAGGTTTCGCTTAGGCTCAGGGGGGACGAACGTGGGTACGAGAAAATCAAGGCTGCCATCGAGGGCGGAAATTTCTCGCCGGCCGGAAAAAGAGGGGACTCCTATCTGGGTGTGGCACCCGTCCTCGCCAGACGATGTCCTTCCGTAGTCAGGCGACTGCTGACTCTCTAGTTCTTGAACACCCAGCCGAGGTCGGGTGGGAATCTCCTTCTATCCACCTTCTCGTTGAGTGCGTGGGCCACCAGGGGCAGCGCAAGCGTAATGTCCGCATAGAGTGTAGCCTTCTTCGCGTCTGACGAGATCTTACCCCAGCTTATCGCCTCTTCCAGGGTGCACCCCGAAAGGCCACCCCACTGCGGACTGTCCGCTGTGATCTGGATGGCGAACTCGTGGGGAGTTTCTTTCTCACCCCCTTTGGCGAGGGACTTTATGATGGTCGAAAGTTGTATTGTGTCCTTGGGGACCCCTCCTCCAAGATATACGACCCCCGTCCTCTTTGTCTTCTCTGCGATCTGGGCCAGCTCTTCCATGTCTTTCGTCTGGTCCAGCCTGATCAGCCTCCCCTTCTGTCTCTTCAGGAGGCTCAGCGCCACCCCGTAGCCACTGTCTATCAGCCCGGGGGAGTAGATGGGGACCTCTGCTTCATAGGCGGCCTCAACTATGCTCGCGATTCCTTTCTTCGAAAGGAACTCCCCGAACCTGTGGAGGAACTCCCGGGTCGAGTAGACGTCTCGTTCATCGAGAGTCGCGGCGAACTTGTATATCGTGTTCTCCAGCTTTCGATACTGCATCTCGTCGGCATAGACGTCGTAGAACCTGTCCACCTTGAGTCTCAGGAGTTCCTCGTCGTCTGCCAGCCACGTCCCCTGATAATAGTGATATCCCAGCGCTTCGAGAATATCCTCGGAAATGTT
>DATDGE010000158.1:0-4725 GCA_036522255.1 Nitrososphaerales archaeon
GAGGATCTCCAAACTCGTCAGGAAGAGATGGCCGGAGCTCGAAGGCGAGATCCCATTGGAGCTCTATCCCGATGTCGAGCCCACGCTGACGAAACTGGCCAAAGATGGTTACTTTCTCGGTCTGATCTCCAACGCGCCTCCGGACACCGCAAGGGTCGTCGAAGTTCTGGGCCTACGCAAGCATCTCCGCAGCGTAGTGATCTCAGGCGATGTAGGATATTCCAAACCCCATCCTGAAATATTCAGAATCGCCCTCAAAGAAGCTGGGGTCAACCCCATCGACGCCGTCCACGTGGGGGACTTTTACGAAGCAGACATAATCGGAGCCCGGAATGCCGGAATCAAGGGACTTCTGATCGACAGGGAGGGCTCGCAGTCGGGCCTGGACTGCCCGAAAATGAAGAGCCTGGAGGAGGTCTATCATTACCTTGAATGAGTCAACCCGCCTACCTTCCGAGAAGTCGATAGCCGGCGCAGAGCATGCCGTAGTAGGTGGGAACCTGGTAGGAGATCAGCTCCCCCTTCATCGGAACTACGGCCAGCGCCCCGGCGAGAATCGCCAGCTGCCATAGGCTGTCGGGCTTCGCTGCCTCAACGAAATCGGCTCCCATACCCATGATCGAACCCAGCTTCTGTTGCTGGATCGCCTTCATCACCCTTCGGTCATACTTTTTGGCCCTGGGGTCGAACCCATAGGGTCCATTCTTCAAATGTGCATGGGCCTGGTCGGCGCTCGCGACGAAGGCTACCCGCCTGTCTGCTTTCTCCGCGGCCTCTGCCACTGCTTTCCCGAAGTCGAAGTTCAGTCTAAGCGGAATCCCCCTAGAAGGCGTGACAATCACGATCCTGCTCTTCAGGCGAGCTCCCTTGAGGAGAAACCAGAGCGGGACCAGCGTTCCCCAGTCCATGGCCAGGTCCGACCCCGGACCCTCGAGAGCGCCAAAGTTGGCCGCGACCACAGGGAGGGCTGAGCGTTCGGCAGCCGCGACGATCTTCCTCGCGAGTTCCACGTCGCACCTGGCGCGCAGTCTGATTTGCCTCCTTCCTGCGGTTAACTCGCCAGAGGAGTACTCGGAAATGACTACGCCAATGTGCTTCAGGAGCCTCAGGTTGTGAGGGCTTGCTATCACGATTGTGTCAGGCCGGGCCTCCCTCATTTGGACGGCCAGGGTCCTCATCCCTTTCGTCGTTGGGGAATACAGGGCAGACTTTTTCCCCGACAGTGCTGGGATTATTTCGCCGCCATGCGGAGCTATGCAGGCGTAGACGAGCGGCATCAGGTCGCCTGATTCTAGCCGCTATTCATGAGCTTTTTCGAGATAATGGATTATGCCCATCACCGAGGTCCTGACGGAGATGCTGGCGTAGATAGGGAGTTCCTGGACCCCCGCCTTTTCCAAAATCTCCTTCTCCATGACTTCCGATGCTTCGTCGAGGGACATCCCCTTTTTCCAAAGCCCGCGCACGGTTTCGACCCAGCGCTCCACCAACTGGGCGGTCTGATCAAAAACCCAATCGACGTCTTTCCTGACTCCGAAATGAGGTACCAAGAGCTCGGAAGGAGTCGTCTGTCTGAGGGCGCCTACGGTGGCGATCAACTGTTTCGGTTCGAAGCTGGGGGGCGGGGTCGTGGGGATGAGCGCCTTCATACCCGGATATACGATGCCCACCGCATCAGCAGTAAGAAGGGCATTGGATTTGTCAAGCATCATCGAAATTTGATGAGGCGCGTGCCCGGGTGCGTACATCAGGGTCGCCGAGAGTCCGTCGCCAAGGTCAAGGCTCGCCTCCTTCCCGACTGCTGTGATACGCTCCGCAGGGATGGGTTCCGGCGTCCCATACAGGTCCATTATGGCCTTTCCGAAGACCTTGGTCGAGCTTTCGATAAGTCTCGTCGGGTCGATAAGGTGTGGGACGCCCCTCTCATGCGCGATCACCTCCGCGTTCGGCATCTCTCTGAGCAATCGTCCAGCCGCCCCTGCGTGGTCGAGATGAACATGAGTCGGGACGACATATCTTATGTCCGAGGGCATTACCCCCGCCTCAGCCAGACCTGAAAGCACATTTTCGTAGGAGGACGAATAGCCGCAGTCGACCAGGGTGGGCTTCGGGCCCTTGATTAGAAATGCGCTCACCGTGCTGGGCTGTCCGATGGCGTAGGTGTCCAGCAGGTAGACTCGGTCCGATATCTTGGTGGAATACAATCGGGGAAACCTAGGCCGGGCCTTTCGGACTTCCGAACTCGAAGGCGAGCATCGCAAGCGACGCGGCCCCGAACTTCAGGACATCCTCGTCCACTTTGAACTTCGAGCTGTGGTTCGGATAGATGCAACCCTTGGCGGGATTGTCCGTGCCCAGGAAGTAGAACGTCCCCGGCGCTTTTTGGAGGAACCGGGAGAAGTCTTCCCCTCCTAGTATCGGTTCCATCTTCTTGACCTTGATGCCTGGAATCCTACTGAGCACCCTCACCGCCTTTTCCGTCGCCTTCGGGTCGTTGATGGTCACAGGATAGGCGTCTTCCAGGAATTCGACCTCCGCCGTCGCGCCAAACGACCTGCAGATTCCCTTGGCCACTTCCGCCACCTTCCTCTTGGCCAGCTTCCTCGTACCTTCGTCGAGGGTCCTGATGGTACCGTCAAGAACCGCCTCGTCGGGGATAATATTCTCCTTGGTCCCTGCGTGGACCGCACCCACCGTAATGACAAAGGGCCTCACCGGGTCTATCATCCTCGACGAAACTCCCTGCAATGCAAGGATTACGTGAGCCGCTACGTAGATGGGGTCCACTGTCTCGTGGGGCTCGGACCCGTGACCTCCGCGTCCAACTATCTTCACTTTGAAAGTATCCGGAGCCGCCATCAAGGCGCCCTCCCTGAGCCCGATTTCACCAGATTTCCTCGCGCTGTCGATGTGCAGACCGAACACGTAGTCCACTTTGGGGTTGCTCATGACCCCTTCCTCGATCATCGGTTTCGCACCTCCTTTCCCTCCGTGCTCTTCCGCGGGCTGGAAGAGGAACTTGACCGTCCCGTGAAGCTGGTCTCTGTGCTCTGAGAGAATCCGGGCCGCACCCAGGAGCATGGCCACATGTGTATCGTGGCCGCAGGCATGCATCACCCCGTCGACCTTCGACCTGAAATCCACGTCGGCCATCTCCTGGACGGGGAGTGCGTCCATGTCTGCCCTCAATGCGACCACTCGCCCCTGCTTCGAGCCCTTCAGAGTCCCGAGGACCCCAGTTCCCCCGACATTCCTTTTGACCTCTATTCCCAACGACTCAAGCCTGTCCGCGACAAGCTTGGCCGTCACTTCTTCATTATACGAAAGTTCGGGGTGCTGGTGCACCGTCCTCCTAGTTTTGATTATCTCAGGTTCGATGCGTTTTGCTTCTGCGAGGAAGTCCATACCGGCTGCCACAGGAGACGTTCATAAAAAGCTCTCAACCTCGAGGCCCTGGCGATGAAGAAGGGGGCGCTGTTGGTCGTCGGCATAGACCTTGCAGGGAGCGAGAAGAGGAACACAGGCTTCTGCATTATGGACGGCAATATGATGTGCAAGACCATGGTACTTCACACCGACGACGAGATCCTCGCGCAGACCCTCGAGGCAAGACCTTCGGTAGTAAGCATAGACGCTCCCCTCTTCCTTCCGAAGGGGAGAAAGAGCATCGAAGACAGGGGGCCCCCGCATTTCAGGGAATGCGACAAGGAGCTCCTCAGGATGCACATCAGGTTCTTTCCTATCTCCCTCGGACCCATGCGGATGCTTACGACCCGCGGAATGAGACTTCGGGCAGCCCTGGAGAGACGGGGACTGGAAGTAATAGAAAGCTTCCCGGGAGCGATCCAAGACCTTCTTCAAATGCCTCGAAAGCAGGCTGGACTCCCACTCCTGGCTAGGGCCCTCATTAGATACGGAATATCTTTGGACAAACCAGAGGCAGAATTGAACGGAGACGAACTTGACGCGGTGACTTCGGCCCTGGTCGGCCTCCTTTACAAGAAAGGAAAGTATCGCGCGATCGGAGATCCTACCGAGGGCCTGATGATTCTTCCTCAGTCCTAGACGACCGTGGAGGCAGGCTCACACTTTTAGCATGATGATAACTTGCGGAACGGGTTGGCGCTTTCAAACGCCTCAAAAGCGGGCGTTGCCATCTTCGCAGGTACAGCGCAATTCAGCATCGGCCTAATTCTGGCAGAGATCTACTACCCCAACTATAACGTATCCACGAACTTCATCAGCGACCTTGGAGCCAACTGCACACCGACTCCGTGTTTGATCAACCAGCCTACCTCGATGATATTCAATTCCTCCATCCTCCTTCTGGGCCTTGCTGGCCTGGTTGGGGCTTTCTTTTTCCACAAAGCCTTCCACTGGAAGCCAGCGACATCAATGATCGCGCTTACAGGAATTGGAGCTTTGGGTGTGGGCCTCTTCCCCGAGACAACCGGGGTCTGGCACAGCATTTTCTCACTTGTAGTCTTCCTCTTCGCGGGCCTCTCAGCCGTGGTAACCGCGAGATTCCAGAAGACGCCGATGTTCTATTTCTCCATACTCCTCGGGCTCATGACCCTAGGGGCCATGTTACTGTATATCGGGAGTGCATATCTTGGCTTGGGGCCCGGGGGAATGGAAAGGATGGTCGTCTATCCTGTGCTTGTCTGGGGGATTGCCTTTGGCGGCCACATGATGGCAATGGATTAGACTCCGCAGATCGTGTAA
>DATDGE010000159.1:0-3394 GCA_036522255.1 Nitrososphaerales archaeon
AACTCAATTAGGCCACCGGAGGGGAAGATTCAGGCCCGACTAGGAATTCATGTAGGTGACGTCGTGCACAGCAAGGGCGACATCTACGGTGATGCCGTAAACATTGCTTCGCGGATCGAACCCCTGGCTGACCCCGGTGGGATTTGCATTTCCCAGCCCGTCGAGTCCCAGGTCAGAAATAAGCTGGCGCTTCCCATCATGTCAATCGGAATGAAGGCACTGAAGAACGTGGATTTGCCGATGGAGGTGTTCAAGGTGGTCCTTCCGTGGAACCAGCAATCGGAAAGCGGGGCGCCATCTGTCCCGAAAACAAGAATCGCGATCCTACCTTTCTCCAACATCAGCCCCGACCAGAGCGACGAGTACTTCGCTGACGGGATGACGGAGGAACTGATTAACACGATCTCACACAATCACCAGCTCAAAGTCATAGCAAGGACCTCTGTGGGGAGATACAAGGGGAGCCAGAAATCGATCTCCGAAATTGCGAAGGAGATTGGGGTCGGCTCAATTCTGGAAGGAAGCGTCCGGAAGGCCGGGAACAAGATACGGGTCACCGCCCAGCTCATCGACGCGGCAACGGAAGACCACATGTGGTCGGACAACTATGACAGGCAGCTTGACGACGTCTTTTTGATTCAAAGCGAAATAGCAAAAAATGTCTCCGAGGCTCTGATGACAAGGCTCATTCCAGAAGAAGAGAAAAGCATCGAAAGGAAAGTGACCAGCAGCTCAACAGCCTATGTTCGATATTTGAGAGGCCGTACACTGATGCGCGATAGGACGGAAAGCGGGATAAAGGAAGCGAGGAAACTCTTCGAGGAAGCGATTGCGGAGGACGCGGAATATGCCGAGGCGTATGCTGGCCTTGCCGATGCCTACTACCTGTTGGGAAACTACGAACACATGCCCAAAGCGGAGTCCTTGGAAAAGGGAAGGAAGGCGTTGGACAAGGCGTTGTCTCTCGACGACGAGTTGGCAGAGGCTCACAATACGCTCGGGCAGTTTCTGGTTGAAGGCTACAGGTTTGCCGAGGCAGAGAACGAGTTCAAGAGAGCAATCGCTCTGAATCCAAACTATGCTCTCGCGCACCATTGGTATGGGATTTGCCTGATGGAAACTGGCAGAATCGCTGATGCTATCAAGGAGACGCGGCTTGCAGATGAGCTGGACCCGCTTTCGCCTGTGCTGGCGGTCAACATGGCGTGGGGTCATGCTGCCAGAAGCGAAATTACGGAGGCAGATAATTGGATGCAGAGACTGAGAGAGCTAGATTCGGCCAACCAGTTCTACGATTTCACATTAGCATTGGTCTTGGAGCAGAGGAGAGACTTTGAAGGAGCAGCCAGGAATACCGAAGAGGCTCTGACGAAGCACCCCACCGATTCCTCATACGTTTGGGCGCTTGCTTTCTACTATGGGTTGATTGGAAACAGCAGTGGGGTAGCTAAGATGCGAGACAAGTACAATCTTGTGCCCGACGGAACGTACGGGAAGCCATTCGGACTGGCGATGATTCATGCGGGACTCGGGGAGAAGGATGAGATGTACAGATATCTCGAAAGTGCCTATGAGGAACACTCGATACTTTTCCGCGTTCTAAGATACGGCAAGTTTGACACGAGCATCAGGGATGATCCCAGATATGCAAGGCTCTTTGAGAGAGCGAAGCTCCGGCCTTGATTGGAGACCAGGTCCAACAGGCACTGATCGTCGATTTTGCCAGTCACTTCTGACCACGGTTCATGTCCGGCCCAGGGATTCCCTGATCTACAAGCAGGGGGGAAACCGCGACGACCTCTTTCAGTCTGTGACCCAGGGGCGTGAGTGACATCACCGAAAGGTACAGGAAATAAGTCGCGATCAGGGTTAGCAGGTTACCCGCAATTTGAGTTGCGTCGTACGAACCGACCGAGTAAAACAATATGGAGAGAACGAACATGGCAAGAGCAAATCCCAGCAGGCGGATGTGCCTCTTGAGCGTCCTATCGGGAGTCCTTCTGGAGCCGACGATTAGCCCCAAAGCACCATAGCCTATCACCGCCGCGGCGACGACAAAGAACTGGTAGTAGCTGATGAGTACCCATAATGGGTCGCTTCCCTGGGGCACTGACGCGAATGCCTGGGGGTCCGAAGCTATCGCGGTCGAGATCAAGAATCCGCTTCCGACGAGCACAACGCCCGCAGAGAGTCGCAGGTTTTGCCAGTGAATGATAGACCTGTGGAAGAAATCAGAGCGGGTGGCGGCCAGGACATTGCTGTCGACGAGTGCAAAGCTCGCGAGAATCAGAGCCAAGAACGGAACGAACCCGATCACAGCGCCGAGAGGGCTGTTCGGCAAGGGAATCAAGAATGTTACGTTAGTAATGATGACGAAAACCATGAAGACCGTGGACGCGAGCGCCCTGGCTCGGTATGTAGCGTCGGCAAACCCGCGTCGAATCTCAAACGCGCGATAGACTCCAACTGACAGGACAACTATTTGAACAGCTGATGAGGCATTGCCGAAAAAGGACACAAAGTCAATGGACATGGGGAAGGACCTCCATGCCCGTGGTTGACACCGAGAAGCGGAAATAACCGTGAAGGGGCGGGAGCCCGAGCATCTTCTTCACCCTCAGGAGCGGGGTGATGGCAAGCCCTTCCTCGTAAAGTCTCATCTCGATCACGCCGTCGAAGAGTTGCTCCATGGTCGTCAGGATGTTAGGAGGGTGCATGCCCTCTTCAGCCAATGCGAATAGGACCGAACCCTGCTGTTTGAGCTCTGAGACGAGCTGAGACCAGTAACCGTACATCGATTCAAGCGGATTCAGGACAAGCAGGGGCGACAACACATCCGTCGCGACCCTGACCCGCCTTCCTGCGTTCCGCCTGACCGCTTCCTTGGTATTGAACGAAATCGAAGTCGTGTCTCTGAGGTCGCACCGTAAGGGAGAACCGGAGCTCGCTATCCATTCGGGGACTCTTTCAGTCCCGATCCCACTCCCCTTCATGTCCCTCAGGACATCGGTAACGGGACGGTGCGTGACATAGAGACAGTAATCCCCTTGAATCAGACCCGAGCGGACGAACCAGTAACCCAGGGCTTCCTTCCCGATGCCAGGTGGGCCCACGACCAGGACCGCCGACCTGTCCGGATAGCCGTCGCTGCCAAGGATGTTGTCGAGAGTCGGGACTCCTGTAGAAACCAACTGAGAGTTTCAGGGCTGGATTTTCTCACAAAATAAGCATATGCCGGTAGGAACAATCTGTGAAGGATCGTCCCGCTCTTTGAGTAATTTTGGCGGGCAAATCGTGCTTGGACTCGCGCCGGCCGGGTTCTCTTTGAATCGGGCGACCAACGCATAAAAGGGCTTCATCCGACCCGCCGACTGATGAATCAACAAAATATGGG
>DATDGE010000160.1:0-9440 GCA_036522255.1 Nitrososphaerales archaeon
ATGAAGACGATATTGTTCGTCTGTGTCGAGAACACGTTCAGAAGCGTACTCTCTGAAGAACTCTTCAATTCGAAGGCACCTCCGGGCTGGCATGCCGAAAGCGCGGGAGTAAGCCCTGCCATCATCGTCAACCCCAACGTCCGAGGCCTGCTAGGTGAAATTGGGATAACCATGACTGAACGGTCGCCCAGGGTGGTCACACCTGAGCTGGTCAAGTCGGCTTCGAGAGTAGTGACCTTCGGTTGCCTGGACCGTTGTCCCATCGGCGCAGAGGAAAAAGGGGAGGACTGGCCCCTGCCCGGTGCGACCGGCAAGACGATGGACGAACTCAGAGAGATTCGGAATGAGCTGTCAAGACGAACCGACGACCTGATTCGCCGATATTGCCTAGCGGAAGAGGCCAGCCAGAACGTGGAATCTGTTCGCATGTGAATTGGCTTCGTCGACCATTGCAAAGATGAGGATTGACCTGCTCAAAGCTGCTCGAGCCAAGTCCAAGGTCACATATGGCGAGCTGATGAAGAGATATCATCTTTCAAGAGGGCGCCCCCTAATCCAAGCAATAGGTCAGATAGACATGCAGGAGTATGAACGAGGGGCGCCTGGCTTCGCAGCAATCATAGTCCGGCGCGACACCGGCTTCCCTGGAGGCGGCTACTTCTGTGACGACGACCTCCCCCCAGGACTAAGGCGAAACAGCAGGAGCCGCACCGACCCGAGGCTAACTCTGGCGGAGAAGGATTACGTCTTCGAGCAGCAAAAGAGAATCTGGGCCCATTACACGAAGACACAGTAGTGCCAGCGTCGGCTACTTCCCGTTCAGCTCTTTCAGAACCTTCGAAGGATCAGTCGCTTCTGTCACCGCCCTTCCTACGATGATGAAGTCTGCTGTCGGGGCAACGTCGGCCCTGACATCTCCTCCCTGCGCCCCGATTCCGGGGGAGAGGATAAGACAGTCCTTCCCAACAATCTCCCTTGTTTCGGCAATCTTGTCCATGGACTTCGCAGAGACGACCACGCCATCCGCTCCCCAGTCCTTGGCTCGCTTCGCAAACTTCCGGTACAGCGGCTCACCGTCTTCGACCCGTAGCGCATACCCTTCACTGGCTCCTTTGTGACTCATGTAAACAAGGAAAATTATCCCCCCATCCTCTGAATGCAGACGCTCCACAACCTTGCCGAGCCCTTCCTCCCGTCCGACGAAGGGATTGGCAGTTACTGCATCGAACCCGAATGCCAGGAGCGAATCGACGATGTTGAGGTTGGTCGATTCAATGTCGTTCATCTTCAGGTCGGCGATGAGTGGGAGTTCTTCCCGCCTGCAAGTTTCTACTATGCTGCCTATTCCTCGGAGTCCATACGGGAGCAACAAGTGGTGGTTGACCTTCACAGCTGCGATCCCTCCCATGGTAGCTTTGAGGACTCGTTCAGCCCTTTCTAACCTCCGCTCGTAGGGGTCTGAGAAATCGAGGGCGAGGACTACCCTGCTCCTCTTGGTTTCCGCAGACCGGAGCATCGTATCTTTGAACTTCATTTGACTCCCTTTCCATGAGCCGCTCCGACCAAATCTGCCAGCTTCGACACTCCCTTCTTCTCCATGTATGAAATCACCCCCAGGTTGAGGTCGTTGAATATTTCGAACTTCTTCACCGTGGCAGTCCCCAGCTGTACAGCGCTTGCCCCCGCCAGGAAGAACTGCACTGCGTCCTCCCAGGTCGCGACCCCGCCGCATCCCATTATCGGGACGTCGAACTTCTTCTTCAGGTCATAGACACAGCGAAGTGCCACCGTCCTGATCGCGGCCCCCGAGAGCCCACCATATCCGTTCGAAAGGGCCGGCCTCCCCGTCTCAACGTCGATCGGAAAAGCCTTGACAGTATTGATTGCAGTCAACCCATCAGCGCCGGCGTCCACGGCTGCCTGGGCGACTTCAACGAGCCTATCGGTGTTGGGGGACAGCTTCGCGAAGATCGGCTTCTTTGTGGAAGCCCTCACCGCCTTCGTCACCTTGCTCACCTCTTCGGGAAAGTGGCCTATCTCGGTCCCCACCCCAGAGACGTGAGGGCAGCTAAGGTTCAGTTCGTACGCGATGAAATCATTCCCATCCAGGGTCTTGACGACGCGGGCGAACTCGTCTTCGTCCCCGCCGAATATGGATACGAAAATCGGGAGTCCTCGACCCTTTACCTGCGCCAGTTGCTCCGAAAACTTCTCGGCCCCAGGGTTGGGGAGCCCGGCGGCGTTCACCATCCCTCCTTCTACCTCGACAAGAGTCGGCTCCGGGTATCCCTCCCTGGGCGCCGGGCCTATGGATTTGGTGACTGCGCCACCGGCTCCGACCCGAAGGGCCTCGAGTACCTTCGCAAGAGAACTCCCATGGACCCCTGAGGCAAGGACGGCCGGATTGGAAAGCTGCAACCCTGCCATTTTCACTGAGATTGCATCAACGCTCAAGGGCCTTTCCCTTCCGTTTGCTTGAGGACTGCCTCGAAATCCCTCTTCGTCACTTTCTTCCCTTGAAACAACGTTCCCACAAGATCCCTAACATCGGTGAAAGAGTTTAGCTTGACACCTGCAGCCGCCAAGTTTGCCTTCCCTCCCTCGAGCCTGTCTACCAACACGACCGAGTCTTTGACGACGCACCCGGTTTTTCTGAGTGCCTCGACGGCTGACACGATGCTCCCTCCCGTCGTCACTAAATCATCGACGACAAGGGCGCGCCATCCGAGGAGCACAACCCCTTCGACCAGCTTATCGAGGCCATGCCCCTTCTCCTCCCTTCTCACATACACCATGGGCTTACCCATCTGGTAGGCCAGGGGAGAGGAGATTGTCACACCGGCGGTCGCGACCCCGGCTATGACGTCGAAGCTGTCCTCTCCCATCTCCTTAACAACGGCTTCATAGGCGGCGATTTCCAGCTTGAAGGCCTGTGGGTCGCTCGGAACAACCCTCAGATCGAGATAGTAGGGACTCGTCCTGCCGCTTGCCAAAGTGAACTTCCCGAACCGGAGTGCCCCTATGCGAAATAGCGCCTCCGCCAACGCGGCCCTTCCTCCGACTGGCTTTGACATCATGAAATCCCTGCCGACTCTGAGATATTGAACCCGTCCTCGACGGGACCGGGACCAGCCCCCAGCGTGCCCTTGTGCCAGCCCAAGAACTCAGAAGCCCTCTTGACATACGTCTCAGGGTCCAGCTCGTGAGTGCTAGCCGAATCAACATCGATCAATAGAACCAAGTGCAGTCTCGCTTGCATCAGCTCCATGGTCGAGATCGGGGGTTTGTTGTAGCGCACATCGGTCATATCTTTGATTTTCGCTGCCTCGTCCATGCTCCGCGCCCTCGGGGGCTTCACGAAGAATTCCGGGATTTCTAGGACATAGGACGGCGTGGTCCCGAGCGCAAACTTCCCCGCGAATGGGCTGTACCTTGCAATCTTGCTCGCGATCCTTGTCCTCGCGTAGGCAGATGGCTCCAGCGCAGCTTCAGGAGGAATGAACCCTGTTTCAATCTCGACTATGATCTTCCCATCTCCTCTCTCCCCCACGACATCGCAGACCAGTGTCATGTCCAGCCTGTGCTCAACTTTCACCTCGTATCCCTGCTTGATTAGACTCCTTGCGCAGATCAGTTCTAGTGCTGAGTGGTTGATCTTCACAAGGTTCTTCCTGTAGAGATTCACAAGTATGTCAGCCACAGAGAACACCTTCAAGCGGACCTCCTGGTCGTCGCCGACGCAGGCCCTGGTGGCTAGGTTGTAGAGGTCTGCCCTGAACCTCCGGACGTCCAATTGTTCAGCCCGCAGTGAGTTGTGGTATTAAAGTGGCCGAAGCTCATCGCTGCCTCGACGACCTTTCTTCGAGAATCCGTTTGACCTCCAAGTCCTCGACCTGGTCGAAATCCCCATAGAATTCTCCGATGGCTAGGAATGGCCCCGGGGTCTCCAGACAAACCACCCGCGCTCCCTCCGAGGCGAGCGCCTCAACGGCGTCTGCGGGAGCTACCGGGACTGCTACTACCACCTCCTTTGGCTTCCTCTTCTTCACCGACATCACTGCCGCGCTCACCGAGCTCCCCGTTGCGATCCCGTCGTCCACAATCACGACGACTCTCCCTTCAAGTCGAGGATATGGAGCGTCTCCCCTGAGCCTCTGCATCCTCTCCTTGACCTCTTCCTTCTTCTTCCTGACCTGGTCGTCGAGATAGGCAGGAGTGGCCCCAAGAGACTCGGCGGCTTGCCTGTCCATAATCACGTCCCCTTCCTGGGTGACCGCTCCGAGCGCATACTCAGGCTCCCCCGGCGCCTCGATCTTCCGGGTCACAACGATGTCCAACGGGGCTCCTAGCGCCTTTGCCACCTCGTTCGCAACGACGACCCCGCCCCTTGGAATCCCTAGCACGACGACGTCCTTTCCTTTGAACTCCATCAGCGCACCAGCAAGCTTCCTACCAGCCTCTTCTCTGTTCCTGAATAGCACGCCCAATACAGCCCGCCTCGGGGTAATTCTTAGGTGATATTTTGATTGCCTCGCCCGACTCTCAGGAGGGATGTGGCTTTCCTCCGACAGCGGCCTCGTAGCGTTCCTTCATTGCCGCCGTCCCGGTTTGCCCTCGGTTTGGCCTTTGTGAAGTCCGGGTTGCCCCGTCTCTACGCGCCACCATCCCGCTCGCGGATTGGTACCAGGCGCCAAGGCTTTCCCCGGCACCTCTTCTTCTCCGCGAATCCATCCTTTTCCTGGTCGGACGAGTGCTCCTATTAACACGCAACTGGTATAAATCACTTGCTGACATCCTAACCCAGAGTCGAATCCGACTGGACTGGAACCAAATCGCCCATATCGGAATTGCAGTCATGATCTTCTTCATCGTTGTGTTCTTAGTTTTAGCTATCCTTGGCCCAGTCTGAACTAGGGCAGAATCCTGCCAGGCGTTCGCTATCTTCTTGGGCTGATACCAGCTAATTGAAAGTCGGGAACTTCTCCATCGCCGATTTCTCTCCGACCACCCAGACCTCCCATTCGTCCCTGATGCTCATGTCAACTGCCCGCAGCCTCCCTTGTGGGACGGCAAGGATCTTTCTGATTGACCCACGCCTGAACAGGTAAGGCTGAAACCAGACGCTCGAGTGATTCTTCGCTCCAAGGCGCCTCATGTTCGGCCTCGTTTCGCACTCGACCAGGACCAGCTCCTCCACGCCACCCTCCGACCTGTACCCGAGCAGGTCAGGCCTGTAAGAACGCCAATAGGCTTTCCTTCCTGGAGGGTGGAGGGGTTCTTCAACGACGGCGTATCGTGCCTGCTCAAGCTCGGCGCGGACTATGGACTTCATCGACCTGTGAACTGCTGATTCAGCCACGCTCAGGGTATGGCCCAGGCAAGATTTCTTCCTTGGGATGCACGTCATTACACCTGCGGGTCATGTTTGCTCGCAAGACTTGTGTCATTTATTTCCACGGAGGTGTCGAGCCATTTGGTTTTCGCATGCATGATACGATGGTCAACAGAAAATCTGTTGTTTGTCAGCATCCGGAGTCAAGCTAGGATAACAGCCTCCCAAACCATTGCTCGTTCAGCTCTCTCGCTGTTGGCCCTGCCAAAGGCGAAGGGTGCAGTCCGAGTCGACGCCGAACACGCGCGAGGTCGGGGAATATTCCGGGCTGCCCCTCGGTCTGAGGTAGAGCCTTGTGCTCACAAGAGCGTGGTGTGGTCCGACGACCACGCCTCGGGAAGGTGGAGAAGCGCAGGCGGGGGCTGAAACGCACGAAGGTGGACGCACGCAGGAGGGCGGAGACCCCTCTTCGACCGAAGGAGGTGTGGAGCGTCATGCTTGGCACCGAAGTAGGACGACGAGGAGTCGAAACCTGAAAGCGTGCCGAAGCCCAAGGGCGGTTCAACTCCCAAGTGCGAGTCGACGCCTGAACGAAGCGTGGAAGAAATGCCACATCTTCGCTCCTGCGAGCAGACGAAGACAGCGAGGGGCGGCTTTGCCAATCAGCCAGCCGGGTTCATCTCTGTTCAGCGTAATCGATAAAGACTTCCGAAAAGACAGCGTACTCCTTGAGTGTAGCTGCAGCACAGAACGGTGATACGGTGTCAGTACATTACGTAGGAAAATTCCCCGGCGGGAAGGTCTTCGACACGAGCATGAGGGCAGAGGCGGAGAAGTCGGGACTGTTCAACCCAGCCAGAGATTACAAGCCCCTCCAGGTCGTCCTGGGGAAGCACCAGGTCATCAGCGGTTTCGAAGATGCTCTGATCGGGATGAAGGTCAACGAGACCAAGGAGATCACCCTGCCTCCAGAGAAGGCCTACGGCAAGACAGGAAGGCACCCGATGGTCGGCAAGACTCTGCAGTTCAGACTTTTAGTGACCAACATCAAGAAGTAGGCTTAACTTCCCGACCATAGATTATCCTACCACCTTCGAAAGAAAGGTCATCATACGGTTCTTTCGTGACTGGGCAATACTTGACGTGGACAATCTCTACAACCTTGTCGCCATTATGACGATGTTCCACATACACCCGATGAAATCCACCACAACGTACGCAGTCTAGGACCGCAGTGATCAAATGATTTGCTCCAGACAATTCGTCCCAAAGGGACGAAGCCCAGCTAATAAATTGCGCTCGCTCCGCTTTCGGGTTAGGCTTGCTTGACTCGCAGATGCCGGTCGTAGTAGGTCTTGAACTTCATCCTATTACCGCACCCCTCCATGCTGCACCATCTCCGGCTCTGGCTCTTCGAGCAGTCGAGGAAAAGCCAACCGCATCCCTCCTCTTCGTTCGCGCATTCCCGAACTCTCCTGAGTTCATGTGACGTCAGCAGAGCCGCCGACGAGCTTGCGACGGGGTACAACATCATGTCCGGGGAAACGTCTTTGCGCCATTCCCAGCCGTAAGCTTCTCCCTCTTCTCGCACCTGGGCCCGTGACAGTCCCCTGGCCAGATACTCGTTGAGAATTTCAAGGTCCCCCTTGTCTGCCTTCCTGTCGTGGGTGATGGCGGAGAAGATCCGGTATATCGCTTCCCGGAGTTTGCGAGCTTCGGCCATGACCGAGCTCATGGCTTGCTTTGAGGTCTTCCGAGCCAGGGCGTCTACCTGTCGCTGGTCCAGCAAGCCTTTCTTCAGGCTCCATTGCAGCAGGTCCGCATAACTTCCTAGCCCGTCCTTGGCATTGTCGCTGTTGCGCCAATCCATCGTATCCACAAAATCGAGGCCCCACTGCAAGTCTACTCCCATGGGCCCGCGGTTGACCGCCTCCATACCCTTCACCTTCGCGCCTCCCCCTATATCAACATAACCACCATACGTGGTATTGAGAGTTAGATTTTTATACCAACCACCACCATGGTCTGATGGTAGTTAGGAAGAAAATGAGCCAAATTGAATTTACGACGACGACCGTCCCGCCCGCGATATGGATTGCAAAGCCGATTCATATCGAAGAAGTCCAGGAGGAGATTAACGACCTTCCCGACAAAGTCAGTTCAGGCCGTACTTTCCTGAAAGTGGTCGCCTATCCATGGGGGGTAGAGTTCGACGTCTGCGAAGGGGAGGACGAACCTTGAGTCCCGAAGGAAGAGTTCAGGTCATGGTCAGGAGCTCGAAGGTCCCGAACGGAACCATGGAAGTCACAGTGCCGCTCTTCTCTGCGTCAGGATTCCCGATTGGAATCAGAAGAAACCGGGTCGTCCTGTACGACTCTACGTTCACAAACGACCATCTTCGCGCGATCGAAGAAGGACAGAGGCTTTCGTTCAGGCTCGGTCTTAGGCTCGAAATCGTTGACCTGTCTAGGTCCAACTTCTTGAGGCGTCTTCTATCCTTGTTCGGCCGCAGCGCCCATGAGCAGCCCAACCTTGTGGTCACGCCCTACTCCCATCAAAACTCGGGAGATCTGTCCAGGGACATCTCTCGAGCCCGCTAAGGAGCGTTAGGGCGTCCAAAGCCCTCACGTTTCTTGTATATTCCGCTTGACCCCGAAGCTATTTACCTCCTGCAAGCAACCCAAAAGGCAAGAAATTGGCGAAGCGAGGTTTCACCATAGACATAGGAACAGAAAAGATCCAAGTCGAGGGGCACGCGCACCAGAACGTTGCCGTAAAGTACCTGATGAAGAGACGTAGGAGCCTGATTTTCACGAAGGACCCCGCCAAAGTCGAGAAGCTCTTTGCCGATGTACCCACCAAGATCAGCATCATCGGGGCCAACGTGACCAAGACCTACAAGGTCACCTGGGAGAGGGTGAGCACCGGGGAATTCGCCGGCGCGCGCTTCACGTTCACCCTGGAAGAAGCGAGCTAAGACAACCTTTTCTGCCGGGCCGCCAGCCCAGATTTGAGAGGCATGGCACCAGGATACAGGAAGAATGCTTACCGGGACGCTATCGACAAGGTTCGCTCGGAGCACTCTGGTTCGATCAAACACGCCAGCATGACCATCGAGTGTCCCAGGTGCGGTACCCGGCAGGTTGTCACCGACGCTCCGGGGAAGAGGGTCTGCCTGAAGTGCGGCTTCGAGTTCGGCAGGCTAACCCAAGGTTAGCCCTTACGCGTCATTATCTTTTCTGCCCCGGTCTTCGAGTCCACCCAAACCACGTAGCTTGTCCCACAAGATGAGCAGACGAATCTTCGGACCTTCATCGGTTTGGTCGACTTCGCCCCTCCGACCCATTCCCTCGCAGGAGAACTGTTGTCTTTCCCGCACTTCGGGCATTTCGGCAATTTCGGCTGTGAAGCGAGGCAGACTACCCATATCTAGTTTCGGTTGCTTCTCACGCGCTATGATGCCGAAACCTCCCCAGCCTGCGCCTCCTCCGACTCCCTGACAGCGAAACCCTAGCTCTTCTTGAAGTATTTCTTCATCGGTTCCCAGTAATAGTCTTTCCAACCCTGGTCATAGTCCGCAGCCTGTTCGGCCGGGACCTTCGAGTGAATCATAGTAAGTTCGGTCTTCTTCCCCTTAGGCTTGAGGATCAATTCGACCAACGACGGCGGATATCCCTCGGGCCACTCAGTGGTGGTCCATTCGTGCAAGATCCTCTTCCCCTTTTCCAGCTTCAGGTATTTTCCTGAGATGTATCCGTTCCCCGCGGCGAACCTTCTCCCCACCTTTGCCGTCCCCGTCGCAGAGTCACCCGTGAACGCGGCGTGCCTCTTAGGGTCGACGTAGGCCCCATACACCTCGACGGGACTAGCATCGATGATTGCGACCTGCTTGATCACCTCGAACTTCATTGCTTCCCCTTTCCCTCTAGAAAGTCTAGAACATTTGAGTTGAAGACCTCCGGATTCTCCATGTGTGGAAAGTGCCTTGCCCCGGGGACAGTGACCCGTCGAGCTTTCGGAATCGCCATCGCCGTGAGCTCTCCAATCCTCCTAAGCCAGAGGGCGCTATCCTGCCCGTTGATCACCATGGTCGGGGCCGAGATTCTCC
>DATDGE010000161.1:0-2799 GCA_036522255.1 Nitrososphaerales archaeon
CGACTCCCTTCACAAACCTCCCCTCGGGTTCGGACACGCTCAAAATCACGGAGGCGATAGGCCTTGGGTCGTCTGTCTTCTTCCTGAGGAGGCCGCTGCGTCGCAACTGGGCAGTAGCAAACTTTTGGAGCGAAGCTGGGCCTGGCTCTCTTCGATAGTGTTTGCAGTCTACGCAAAGTATCATCGATGTTCCAAAGGCTACAGCGTCAATCTGCGCCCTAGGTTTCGTAAGAGTGAGGTTCTCCTTGACGACGAACCCACCAACCCTGAGGAGTGCAGCGGCGAGCTGTTCGAATTCTCGCCACGAAAGCAGCCGCGAAACCTCTTCGGGCCGAGTCCGATGCTTGAGGAGGGCGTAGGCCACACATGCCGGAGACAGAGTCTCTTCTTCCCCAAGCCCGAGGTCAATGCATGCAGAGGAAAGAGATTCCTGCAAGGCCGAGGGGGATGGCAAGGTTCTTTGGAGAAGGCCTAGGAGATTCCCGGACGACCCAGACGGCATGCCATGATAGCGAGTCCCATCACTTAACACACTGCATCTCCCACCAGGTCAAGTCTTCTTGGTAGCCTCTTTGATGGCTTCCTGTTCCAGCTTCCACCGCCTTGAGTTGAAAGTGTAGTAATACAGAAGGATGCCCGAGGACAGGAAGCCGACTACTCCGGCGAACGCGTAGGACCCCAGCCAAAAATAGGGGGAGAAAACAGCGAACACTCGCAAAACAAAGGTCGTACCGTTGTAGGAAATAATGTAGATTCCATAGGCATGGGTCGCTCTGACCGGGATTGAAATCGTAATGTTCGCCGAGAGAGACTGGATGAATTCCGGACCGCTCGTAGGGGCGATTGAACCTTCCTTCGTAGGGAAGACAGAGATTTCGACATCATTAGGAACGAAATTAGATACCGCAATCTTGACCGTGGAACCTTGGTCGACCGTCGGAACATAGTACCCACTGACTGTCGTATTGCCGCCGAAGTATGGCACTGCCGGGCCCATGTAAGTTACCTCCTGAGGTGACTTAACAAGCGGCAGGGTCAATGTTGCTCCAAGGAACACCAGGCTGATACAGAGAAAGACCGCAGCAAGGTACTTCCACCGTATGGGGTTCATGGGAAGCTTGGGTCTCCTTCGACTGGCCTAGTGTAAGGATTCATCGTCACGCATGGATTTTTCCCTCGTGGTAACAACTTATATTTATCGCAAAGCCGGCGACGGTGCCGAATGGCCAGCCTTCTGAGCTACATCGTGAGAAGGATTCTGTTCGCCATCCCTGTTTTCCTTACTGTTTCGATCATCACATTCCTCATCACGAATGCGGCAGGGAACCCTGTGGACATCGTCAAGTTAGGAATCAAGAACATGCAACCGTCTCAACTCTTGTATCTCCAGCAATACTTCCACACCGACCAACCAGTTTACATCCGGTACTTCTACTGGCTTTCCGACCTCCTGCGCGGAGATTGGGGCAGCTCTTTGTATTCAGGGACGGTGACATCACTGGTTACTCCATGGATAGGGACTACTTTGGAACTTCAGATACCCGCCTTGCTTCTGTCGCTAGCGATAGGCATCCCGATTGGAATCTACTCTGCAAAGCATCAGTATTCGAAGACTGACGCTACCGTAACGACCACGGCGATCTTCGGAGTGTCAATGCCAACTTTTTGGCTTGGGGTAATGCTCATCATCTTGTTTTCTCTTAACCTCCACTGGTTGCCCTCCTACGGTGCTCTTTCGATCGAAGGCTATTACATAGGAGGCAACATAGTAATCGACGCCCTAGCTCACGCTGCTCTTCCTCTCGCCGTGCTGACATTCGTGTCCCTAGCTGCCATCGTCAGGCTAACAAGGGCGAACATGCTGGAGACTCTCCGGCAGGACTTCGTTCTTGCCGCGAGGGCGAGCGGAGTCTCAGAATTTCGCGTTACGTACAGACACGCTTTGAAGAACGCAATAACGCCCGTGATCACGGTCGTGGGCCTCAGTTTCGGGGTGGCCCTTGGAGGGGCTCCCGGGCTCGAGACTACATTCAGTTGGCCGGGGCTGGGCTACGCATTTGTCCTTGCTGCAGGAAAACTAGACCTGCCCGTAATCCAAGCGATTACAATGATAATCACGATTATGGTTCTTGGGATGAACATTATCACCGACCTCGCGTATGCGTATTTGGACCCGCGAGTCAGACTTTGACCGAGGTCCAGGAGGAGAAACGCCGGTCCACGAGTCAGACTTTGACCGAGGTCCAGGAGGAGAAATACAAACGGCGATCCGCGGGCCAATGGGCGGTGGCCTGGCGGAGGTTCAAGCGTAACAAATCGGGACTAGCAGGGACAGCTTTCGTTGGAGCCTTCCTCATCCTAGCACTTTACGGCATATTTGCTGCCCCCTACCCTGCCAGGGGCTTCCAATGCCTCTATCAGGGGTGCGCCAACCTGCCACCGTTTCAGAACTGGGCTCACCCTCTCGGGACAGAGACCTCGGGCATCGATGTATGGAGCGAAATCGCCCATGGCGCGGGGGGTGATCTATACGTCGGCGTCGCAGCAACGGCGATTTCAGTTGCAATAGGGATTGTCGTCGGCGCCGTCGCCGGATACAGAGGGGGTGTCGCGGGTTCGCTCCTGTTGGGGCTTACGCAAGTCTTCTTCGTGCTTCCAATACTGATCATTATCCTCCTGTTCGCGAAAATCTTACTTTTCCTCGTGGCCGCGGGTCTGGGATTGAACCTTATCGTGTTCGCGCTGGCAATTTTCGGATGGCCCGTCGTTGCGTTCATAGCGAGAGGGGAAATCCTGAGA
>DATDGE010000162.1:0-2148 GCA_036522255.1 Nitrososphaerales archaeon
TCTCCTGGGGAACCTCTTCGCCAAAAACCATCACCCTAGAATTCAGAAGCTTCGCCAATGGAGGAGCGGAGGAATCAGCGAGCCAATGGCTCAGGACATTTCACGAACTGACATCTAAAGTGGGAACGAGTCTAACGCAGACGCCAATACTATCCTAGATTACAAACCAGAGGGTCCTAAGACGATCAAGAGACTCCGAACGAGGAGACGCCCTGAATCCGGCCTACCCCGTCTAGCATTCTGTTCCAAGAGTTTCCGTTGTCTTCACTGCCATAGACTTCGCCAGTCGTAGTTC
Organism: Nitrososphaerales archaeon; assembly: GCA_036522255.1. GTDB lineage: Archaea > Thermoproteota > Nitrososphaeria > Nitrososphaerales > Gagatemarchaeaceae > UBA183. The sequence goes on from DATDGE010000162.1 coordinate 296, forward strand.
CGAAAAAGACACCGCGTGGCCCTGATGCCATCGCATCCCTGAGCACGCATGTGTGGACACCGCTCGGTAGCCCATGGACGAGCTTCTTCCAGCCCTTCCCTTCGTCGTCTGTCCTGAGGACCATGAGTTGTCCCCTTATGCAGGAGTTATGCTTCGTGCAGCCCCCGTTCTCTGGGCCCTGATAGGCCGGAACAGTGTACGCCCTTCTTCGGCCGTTCTCCACAATGATCATCGGGAACCCATGCCTGGCCGTTGGCTGAGGGCTCACGTCCTCCCAATTGTCACCGGCGTCCCGAGACAGGAAGACTCCGCAGTGGTTCTGCTGAAACGCGACTTCCGGGTCGGCCCTTGAGATTTCGAGCTTGTGCGTGCACGCGTGGACCTCTTTGAGATGCTGCTCCATCTTCGCTTCCCTGTCAGGCTTCGGCACCGCTGGCGCGTTTTCCCCTCCGCCGATCGGGCAAATATCCATGACGCCGTTCTGAAGGCGCTTCCAAGTGGCTCCTCCGTCATCGCTCCTGTACGGGCCGTTGCCAGAAGCCACGATGAAGATCCGCTTCCCGTTCCTCGGGTCCACCCTGATGGTATGGATGCAGAGGCCTGTCGTGCCGAAACCCCAATCGACCCCCCATTCTTTTCTGCCCGGGGCGCTGAAAAGGCCCCCGACCTCCTCCCAGGCCTCGCCCCCGCTAACTGACCTGAAGAGATGGCCATACTGTGTTCCGGCGTATAGTGTATCTCGCTTCCTAGGGTCGAGCTCGATCGTCCAGACCTTCCGCACATGCAGGCCCTTGTTTGCCGGCTTCCACTTCTTCCCCATGTCGTCAGAGACAAAGACGCCTTCGGTGTGGGTCGCCGCATACAGTCGGTCTTGCTTCGAATCGTATGTCATTGAGTTGACGCTCTCTTTCTTGAGCATCGGGCCGAACTTCCGCCACTTCTTGGCCCCAGCATCGGCGGTAAGAAGGTAGGCCCCCGATTCAGTGGAGACGGCTACAGTGTGTGACCTGGCCCGTGCCGGCATCATATGCCGTGCAGCGGCATTCGTATAAAATGATTGAGGCAATCTGGGTGGCTCCCTCCCGTCGAATGACTACACCGTGAGGCGACGCATCCACATTCTTTGTATGAATCTCTCGAGGCCTGTACCGGGTCAATCGAACGCTTTTCAGATTGAAACCCGATTTCCGATACATATCTATGCTGGATACTGGTCAAATACAACCCATGAATCAAATGTGTCCGGGATAGCTGGGAGTAACGGATATTTTGCATCTGAGAGTCGCAGCATCAAATCGGATTGTCGTTGTGATAGTGCTTGTGATAGGCCTGGCGGCTGCGGCCGCGCTCATCCTCAGCGGAGCCCTTGGCGGAACCCCGGGGAACACACTATCCCAAACCACGGGCACCCAATCAACGCCGGCGGGTCCACAGACCAACGTTCAGTTGTCAGGAGTCGTATCGGCGTCGGGCCGGGGCACGATGGCGACCCTGATCACCTTCGCTGGGCCCAGGAATTACAGTTCTCAGATAGCTGGAGGACATTATCAGCTAACGCTCCCAGGTCCAGCCACCTACAGAGTCTCTGTCCGTTGGACGGGCAATTTCACCTGGCAGAAAGGTACGACTGACCTCGGGTCCTTCATCTTACAATCGAATGGAACATCGACGACGCAGGACTTCAATGCCGCCACACCCAACTCCAAGGTCGGCGTTTCCGGATCCATAGTCACCAGTGGCATTGGAACCACCCCCCAGGAGATCCTATTCTCGACCGCAGGAGTGAACTACTCCTCGAGTGTCACGAACGGTCAATATTCTCTAAGCGTGCCAAACCTGGCCACGTTTGCAAC
>DATDGE010000163.1:0-1945 GCA_036522255.1 Nitrososphaerales archaeon
TCCCCGTTCCCATGGCGACGATGTAGAACACATTGATGTCCAGGAACCCTAGAACAGCGGAGATGGGGATGAGAGCCAGCATAACGGCTCTCCCAATGTCGGCATAGATCATTATCACGCGCCTACGGTGCCTGTCGACCCAGACCCCTACGTGGAGCGAGAAGAGCAAGAAGGCGAGTGAACCCAAGGTAGCCAGAACTCCGAATTGAAATGCCGTGGCGCCGAGAATGAATGTCGCGGCGTAGGGGATGGCTAGCCCGGAGAACTGACTTCCGAAAACTGAGATTGACTGTCCGACCCAAAACTTTAGAAAATCAGTGTCTTTTGTAAGGGGGGCGGGACCTGATGCAGGGTTAGGAGCCCCGCCCTCTCCATTGTCTTTCCGACTCAGCGCTTCTTCTCTCTCTCCACGCTCGAAGTCATGAGCTTGCGGAGTGCCTTTTCCGAGGCGATCATCTGCTCGAATTGTCTGTCTGACATAAGGGCGAGCTGGGCAAGCTCGTAGACCTTGGACTTCGTGAAGAACGCTACGTCATCCAGCTGAGATATCTTCTCCTCGAGTTCTGCTGGGAGGCCGATTTTGCCCATGTCTGCATCGAGTTCGGAGACCCTGTGCACCATTTCCTCGTCAGCTTTCACTTCCAAGCCAATCTTGGAGAGTGCTTCGAAAGCTTCCTTGAAGTGCTTCTCGGATTCTCCCTTTCCTGCGTCCCCGTGATGGAATTCGAACACCTCAGCCGCAGCCCTATAGTAAGTTTCTATGAAATGGTCAACTCTCTCTTCGCGGGCCACCTCCACAAGTTCCAGCTCCAAGAGTTTCTTGATCTGGTGGTACACGGCCTGGGTTGTGACGTGCAGGTCGGCTGCAAGCTGGCTCACTGTCATCTCCTTGGCTCTAAGGAGGTAGATTATCTTCCTCCTCGTCTCGTCAGCCAATAATTCAAAGGCCCTGGGATCCCTAATGTACTTGAAGGCCCGCATTGGTTACTACCAAAGGGTAAGTTACATCATGTATATATTTGCTTTACTTTACCAAACGAAGGTTTTATTAACTGGCCAAATGGACGTTTGCATGAGTGAAATGAGCACAACAGAAGAAGCCTGTATGAGGAAGACCTACTACGTCTATGGAAGCGGACTGTTCGCAGTCCCAGGGGCGAGAATTAACGAGATTTCGAGGCTGAGGTCGGAGTATCATTCAACAGAGGCGAAGGTCGCCTGGGCACTAATCCGGTCAAGAATGCACTCATGACCTCGTTTCATTTCTCCGAAACCTAGCCGTCCATTCCAGCAAAGAAGATAAGCCGCGTTCACGGCCTTTTCTCCGTGAAGAACGAGGCTGTGGTTATCGATGCGGTAAGAACTCCGATTGGTAAATACGGAGGAATCCTAAGGTCAGTCCGGCCCGACGACCTGGGGGCACTCGTTCTTCGGAGTGTATTGAGCAGGACGAAGATTGACCCGTCAACCGTGGACGACGTTTACTTTGGATGTTCGAACCAGGCGGGAGAGGACAATAGGAACGTCGCCAGGATGGCAACGCTTCTCGCAGGGATGCCATATTCAGTCCCTGCCGCGACGGTCAACAGGCTCTGCGGGTCTGGACTCGAAGCTGTCAACTCTGCCACCAGGGTCATCGCAGCCGGAGAAGGTGAGGTCCTGCTGGCTGGAGGTGTGGAGAGTATGACCCGGGCGCCATTGGTCATGCTCAAGCCCGAAACTGGCTACAAGAGGGGACCGACCTCGCTGGTCGATTCGACCATCGGATGGCGTTTCGTAAACCCCTCCTTTCCCGAAGACTTTCCTCCGCTTTCGATGGGGGAGACGGCCGAGAATTTAGCTGAGAAGTACAAAATTAGCAGGGCAGCACAGGATGAATTCGCCCTGCAAAGTCACAGAAAGGCAGTTGAAGCAACTCGCAGTGGCAGGTTCAATGGGGAGATGG
>DATDGE010000164.1:0-3670 GCA_036522255.1 Nitrososphaerales archaeon
GAGATTGGACCTGAGGTACGTCGGAGACAGGGGGACCAAGGGGCCGGAGGAGCAGCTGCTGGCTGCGACGAGAAGGCAGGTGGAGATTATTCCCATTGTCAAGGAATTCGGTCCCTCGGTTGCAGTCTCAATCGCCTCGGCCGTGTGCGCCAGGGTTGCCTTCGGCCTCGGAATCAGGCACGTCGCAGTCAATGATTCTCCTCATTCGGAGGTCGCCGGTAGGCTGTCGTTACCCCTCAGCTACCACCTGCTCTGCCCATGGGTCATCCCGTACAAGGCCTGGGAGAGATTCGGGATACAGAGGAAGCAGGTAACCACCTACCACGCGCTCGACCCTGCCGCCTGGCTGAAGAGAGACCCACTGAAAGGTCCGATCCCCAGGCTCAACTCGAAGAAGAAGACGATTACAGTAAGGGTTCAGGAAAGCGACGCCCCCTACTTGGCGAAGGCCGACACTGGTTGGACAGACAAACTGTTGAGTTCCTTGCTGAGCGCATTCCCGGACGCCAATCTGGTCGCCGTCTGCAGATACGACTATCAGGTTGAAGAAGTCAAGAGCAAATTCGGCTCCAGGTGGATCGTCCCAGACGAAGTCGTAAGCGGCCATGGCCTGCTCGCCGCCACCGACCTCTTCATCGGAATGGGGGGGACGATGACCGCCGAGGCGGCCCTGATGGGAGTCCCCGCAATTTCGGCCTTCCAAGGCTCATTGTACACCGACGGCTACCTCGAATCCGTGGGACTACTGGTTAGGGCGCGCGACGCCGCAACCGTCGTCTCGCACGCCAAGCGCTTTTTGACCGATTCATACAAGGCCGGGCACGTCAGAAAAGCAAAGCGTGTCTTAGATTCCATGGAGGACCCAATCCCGAAGATAGCGGGTTTCATCGGGAAGACGGCCAAGCAAGCCTAAATCACTACCTCGTCGCTGCGTGAACCGGCAGCCCGGTCGTCTAGTTGGTCAAGGATGCTGGCCTTTGGAGCCGGCGACCCAGGTTCGAATCCTGGCCGGGCTATCTCGGATTGAAAACCAAAATAGCCGCATTTTAGCCTGATTGCACCAAATGATTTCCGGGGCCCACGCCATCATCTATAGTAAGAATGCCGAGGCAGACAGAGAATTCTTCCGCGACGTCCTGAAGTTCCCTTACATCGACATAGGGGACGGCTGGCTGCTTTTCGCCCTCCCATCCACCGAGCTGGCAGTTCATCCGGCGAGGAAGAATGGCACGCACGAACTCTACCTAACGTGCGACGACCTCAGAGCGACGGTCAGACGGCTCAGACAAAAGAAGATCAAGTGTTCCGCTCCGTCAGAGCACGACTGGGGGACACTGGTCACGGTCGAATTGCCCGGCGGGGGTGAGCTTGGTGTGTATCAACCAAAGCACCCGCTTGCTCATCGATAAAAAAAACTCGAGTTCTTCAACCGGAGGAATGCCGAGATTGACGACAAAAAGGAGGAGAGAGTGGCTAGTTCTCTTCTAGGCCGACCCAGAACCCGTGCAGCACGTCCAGGGCCTCCCTGATGCCACTCTCGAATGATTTCTCTGAGGCAGGATCTTTGCCCACTATGGTAGTCACTTCCTCCATCGCGTCCTCGTGCGTGCTCTCCAATTCTCTGTGGAAGGTGAAGTACTCGATGTCCATGTTGTGCAGCCTCTTCTCCTTGACGATCGCGAGGCCCGGGAGAAGCTGGTCCCACATGGGGATTGCCATGTTCTCCAGGCCGAAGGATGCGCCCAGGGCCTTGACGTGGTCGCGACCTCCGTACAGCCTCCAGAGGCCGTTCAGGTATGCGTTGGTGCTTGGCTTGACCTGTTCAGAGATAATTCTGCGCGGGTCGATGTCGATGGACCTGAGGAACTTCCTAAAGAGCAGCTCGTGCCTTCGCGTGGCGTCTCCGTCCCCCAGCTCAGAAGTCAGCACCTTCGTTAGTTCCAGGGCCTCGTCTTCGTCGGGGGTGTTGACAAGCAGGTTTGCCAGTATCGCTGGGAAGGTTCTGGAGAAGTGGAAGAATTCTCTCGCGAAGTCGTCGAATTCCTTGTCTGTGACCTCTCCCTTGGAGAATCTAGTAAGGAAGTCATTGTGAATGGCTGGGTGGGAGAGTACGATCTCCTTCATCCTGTCTTGCAGACTTGCTTGATTTGTTTGACTCACCGGTTCACCTCCTGAATCGGAAGGACCAGGCCGACATGGTCTCGAAGAAGAAGGATGACCTCTCTTCCCGAAGGAGTAAGAGTTGCGCTGTGGTCCGCGAGCGAGACCAGCTCCAAGTCTCGCAGAATCCTCGCGTTGAGCTTGAGTGTAGAGAGCGGGACTCCCTGTTCAAGAGATAGTGAAACCAGATGTCGAGTGATTGGTCTGCCGTCAGACTCTGAAAGGTGCTCGAGGATCAGTCTTTGGTTTTGGTTTAGTGCTTTCGCTATGAGACGTGCGATTCCTGCCTTACCGTCATCAGATATCGGCGGGACATAACCTCTTCGCAGGCTCTTGCCAGGCGCCCTTTTTGAGCGTTACGGGCAGCCTTACCTGCCCTAGGCCCCACCGAGGCTCACAATCAGGTCTGTCAGGAACCCAAGGCAGAGCCCGAGGAATATGCCCCCCATCATCAGGCCGCTACTGTATCTCCTCCGCCCGGTGTTGAACATCAGCATGGTGACATAGACCAGCGCTCCACCGGCCAGAGCCAAGAAGAAGATGTATGCCTGGGGAGAGAAAGAAACGCTCCCCAACAATGTCCCCACCAGCGTGGGCACCCCCCCAAGGAAAAGGATCTTGACCACAAACGAAACCTTCGGCTTAGGGTTGAGTCCAGCGAGGGGCGCCGTTATGCCGAACCCTTCCGTGGCGTTGTGAGCCGCGAAGCCCACGACTAGAACGAAGGCCAGCCCAGTGTTGAGGCCTATGAGTCCCCCGAGGTAGGCCTGCCCTATTGCAAGTCCTTCGCTGAGATTGTGTGCTCCTATACCTAGCGCAGTCATCGTGGAGACTTTGGTCGGTGAGGCAACATCCGGGCCCTTGCCCATGTAGCTCCTTTCATAGGCTACGAGCCCCAAAAGACCAATGGTGATTCCACCAAACATCAAAATTAGATCTGTCGCAGCGGTCTCGGTTGAACCTCCACTCTGAAAGGCCAAAACTGCGGAGGTCGTCGTTAGATTCCAGGCGTGGCTGAAAACGTCAACGATCAGAAAGAGGAGTATCCCAACCGCGAAGGCGTTTAGGAATCCTCTTACTCTGTCCCTGATCCCAAGAAACGCCACAGGTAACCCGAAGAATATCGTAAAGCCGGCGACGCTGCCTAGGAGAATAATTTCTAGTAAGTCGACCAATGTTTTCCCTCGTTTTCACTCCGTCATAACATATGTTATAACTATTTACAAAAATCCGCGTTCTCATGACGGCGAATTGTGCACCAGTTTTCTGCAAACTTAAATGGCAAGAGGCAAACTTCAAGCAAAGACTTGTCCGTCGCCCCCAGACTGACTGAGCCATCGGGAAAACAAGCGGAGCTCTACCGCGACCTGCCAAGCGGCAAGGTCCAATGCACCGCGTGCGCCAGGCTCTGCCAGATTGGCGAGGGTCAGGTTGGCCTTTGCGGGGTCCGTGGCGTCGTCGGAGGAAAGCTGTACCTGCTCGTTTATGGAAGAGTAATGGCCGGACACAT
>DATDGE010000165.1:0-1913 GCA_036522255.1 Nitrososphaerales archaeon
AGAGTCGTGGCGAGGATGGCAAAAGCGATAATCGACGACACCAAGGAGGTTGTTCCCGCTTCGGCATACCTGGAGGGGGAGTACGGCTTGAGCGGAATCTGCATCGGCGTCCCTCTAAGGCTCGGGAGAACAGGGATAGAGAAAATCTACGAACTCAAGCTCTCGGACAAAGAGCGCGACTGGTTCAACAGGGGAGCCGATACTTTGAAAGAGGCCATTGCGACTCTGACCTCCTTGCAACAAGACTAAAGAATCCACATCGGAGGCCGACGAATCTGGTTGCCGACCGTGGCCTTACTCAACGGTTTCCCCGCCCAGACGACCCAGGCGGTTCAGGTCGGAGAAGACAGATTTGCAAACTGAGTTCGACGTAATCGTCGTGGGAGCCGGCCCCGCTGGCTCAGCGGCTTCCTTGTCCCTCGCGAGGAAGGGAGTCAACGTACTGATGCTGGAGAAGGCCCGGGTTCCCGGAGAGAAGAACATGTCCGGGGGGGTCATCTATGGCGATTTTCCGGCCGAACCTGGGCTCCTCGGCCTTGTCCCCGACTTCGAAACAAGCGCTCCGCTGGAGCGCAAGATACTCTCGCATGAGATCGTCTTCCTTGACCATCCAGACATGAAAAAAGGGAGAAGCAGGTACTACCGTCTTTCGAAGGCCTCACTCCCGGCCAAGCTGGGTCTCGCTCAGTTGGGGTTCGAATCGGGCCACGATTATTCAGTGCTTCGAGTCCCGTTCGACCGGTGGTTCGCCAACCTTGCCGTCGAGGCAGGAGCGATTCTCTCGACTGAGACTACGGTCGAAGGGCTCTTGAAAGAAAGTGGTGGTGTCGTCGGAGTCAGGACCTCTAAGGAGGAGCTCAGGGCCAAGCTCGTCATCGACTCTTCGGGGGTGACCTCGAACCTGGTGGAAGAGGCTGGACTTAGGGGGAGGCTAACTCCGCGCCAGCTGTACCATGGAGTAAAGCGTGTCTACAAACTTGCTCCGGAAGCCATTGAGAAGAGATTCAGGGTAAAGAAAGGGGAGGGGAGGGCTGTCATATTCCTCGGAGACTTCATGCACGGCATCGGGGGTGAGGCGTTCGTCTATACGAACAGGGATACCCTTTCCGTCGGGGTCGTAGTCTCTTTAGATTCGCTGGTCAGAAGGACCACAGAGCGCTTCGACGAGGTGGGCGAGCTTGTCGACGTCTTGGACGAGTTCGAGGCCCACCCAATGGTGGCTGAGATCCTGGAAGGGGCGCAAGTGGTCGAGTACTCTGCCCACAACATACCCAAGGGGTACAAGTCACTGCTAAAGACGCCCTACGCCGACGGCTATCTGGCCACCGGAGACGCCCTCGGGGCCTTCGTGAAAATCGGACCCATGTTCGACGGGATGCGCCGAGCAATCACTTCGGGAATCATGGCTGCCTCGGCATACCTCCAGGCTAACACGTCAGGCTCGTTCAAAGCCAAGAACCTTTCAAGGTACAGGGCATTGCTAAGATCAGTTTACGAAGATGTAAACAGGTCGGGGAGGGACAGCTTCCTGTCGGAGAGCGCTTACACCTACCACACCCTTCCTCGGCTGATATTTGGTACGCGCGTATTTTCTAGGGTTTACAAGTTCGAACCGAAAGCCCAGAAGGTGGCATCTGGCGATGGGTCTGCGCAAGCGCAGGAGGGGAAAAACTTGCTCGACAACTATGTGGACGAGGCATACTCACACATCAAGGTCGATGCAGCCCTGGCTTCCAAGTCTATAACGAAGCCCTGGGTTCCCACCTGCCCGGCCAACTGCTTTACGCTCCAGACTTCCAATGGGGTCTTCGCATCCTTCAGGGGCCTTTACCTGCATAACCTGGAGCTCGGACGGCAGGGCTCGGGAGGTGGCAATGCGGGGAAGGCGTTCTCCCAGACGAGAGACGATATCG
>DATDGE010000166.1:0-8064 GCA_036522255.1 Nitrososphaerales archaeon
AAAGCCGCAGCCTGTCTTTGAATTTGACTTGGTGGTCGGGACGTGGATGGACGGGAAGCGCAAGGACGAGGAGGTCTACACTTCTCTCGAACAAAGGGCAAGCATCCTTTCTGCAACCTTGAGCGTTGCGCTTCCCGACGCCAGCATCGAGAGACTCGTAAGGAGCGACCTGGCCAAATTCATGAAATCCGCCCTTCTCCCCTGCAGACCGACCCTGCCCCAGAACGGCACATCCTTAGCAGCGGGCGGGCTTCTTACCTTTCATGAAATGTCCCCGCACGCCGCTATGTTGGAGACAGCCCCCGCCTTCTACGTTCCCAACGCCAACGAGTCGAGCCTGGGCAGAATCATGCTAGGCGGAGTGAGGTCTTCCGGAAGGGAATTCCACGATTTTAGGTTGCAAATGGACGATCTGAAGCGCCATGTCAGCGTATTGGGGATGACCGGTTCTGGAAAGTCGACCACCGCTATTTCGATAGTCAGGCAGGCCGCGGAAGAAGGTCTCCCTACGTTGGTGCTGGACTGGCACAACGAGTATGGAGGGGCGATACTCGACATCGGAGGCAAGGTCGTCGCCCCGGGGACGGACGACTTCGCCATCAACCCTTTGGAAATGAGACCTGGAGCTGACCCGTCAGAGCACATGGCGATGGTATCAGATATCTTCTCGGACATCTACCATTTCACCCATCCTCAGGCTTACATGTTTAGAAATGCTCTGCAAAAGAGGTTGAGCGAAACCACTGCTGAAGAGGTCCCGACCATCTCGTCCCTGGTAAAGACCATTGAAGCTTATCCCTTGAGATCTGCCTACGACAATGAAACAAAGGTGGCCCTTCTGCGTCGACTCGTTCCCTTGACACAGGGGCAGCCGGGCAAGGCCCTCGGCGGGTCGGGCCCTATGAAACTAGAAGAGCTCCTCCGCGCAACGGTGTGTTTTGAGCTCGGGCAGATTCGAGATGTCCAATCGAGAGCGGTCTTTTCAGATGTCGTGCTCAAGATGATCTACGAGGAAAAAGTCGGGCGCAAAGCAGGCCTCGACCACATGACGGTAATCGAGGAGGCCAGGAACATAGCACCATGGAGACGACCCGAAGACCCTCCGTCCGTCGGAGAGCGGATGGTATCTGAATTGAGGAAGTTCGGGGAAGCCATGATGTTCGTAGCTCAATTCCCCAGCCACGTGGCATCAGAAGTAATCAAGAATTCGGGGACAAAGATAGTGCATAGGCTTGGCTGGCATGAGGACATCGTCCTTGTCGGCGATTCCCTTGGTTTGTCCCAGTCGCAACGAGAACATCTGACGAGGCTCAAGGTGGGGGAAGCCATCGTCGGTCTTACCAGGATCCAGAAGCCGATTCTTCTTCAGGTGAAGCCAGACTTTCCAGTCCCGGTGGAAAGCAAGGACCTGAACTTGCGGGCCGAATCGTAATCCAATGTCCAGTCGATCCTCTTAGCATGGGTTGGCTCCGCTCTGATCGCAGTGGTGACCAAGCGGGCAGCTCCGGAACAAGAAGTGTGCGATGTGTCGAATTCCACCGTCCGACTTTCTCCAAACGTTTCAAACGCCTCCGAGGAAACCAAGCCAATTAGTTCCGCCTCGACGTTCGCGGTGACCTTGTCGCGTGCGTAGCATCTCTCCTCGAGCCGTTTCTTGAGGACAATGGGATCAGACCGAAGGACGACGACCCTGACCATCGAATCAGGCCCGAAGACCTGAGGGAGAAGATGCCCGTACACCAGAGCCGGTCCGTGAAGTGACTTCGCAAGGACCTTCTTCAGTTTTCGAACGTCGACATCCCCGTCGGCCTCGGGATCGAGGAGACCACTTCGCTGAGCCAGGTCGTTTATGCTGACTGGTTGGAGGCCCAGGGCTTTGGCCGCCAGGGGAGAGATTGACTTCTTGCCTGTCCCGGGCGTACCGGTGATTCCGACCAGCTTGCCCAATTTCGATCCTGGCGTCTGTCGCTCAGGCCTTCTGTGTGGGCGTCGCGACCTTGAGCTTGGATTTCCAGTGGTCCCTGAACTTTGAAAGTTTCGGCGCTATGATAGCCCTGCAGTAAGGCTGCGAGGAGTTCCTCTTGTAGTAGTCCCGATGGTAGTCCTCTGCCGGAAAGAAGGCCTTCAGGGGGATAACTTCGGTAACAATCGGGTCACGAAAGGCCTTGTCGTCTGTTAGTTCCTTGACCATGGCAAGGGCCTCCTTCTTCTGCTGGTCGTCATGGTAGAAAATTACTGACCTGTATTGCGTCCCCTGGTCAGCGCCCTGTCTGTTCAGTGTCGTAGGGTCATGGATGGAGAACAGTACCTCGAGCAATTCTCGGTACGATATGACGGCGGGGTCGAAGGTCACCTGGGCCGCTTCGGCATGGCCTGTGGTATCGGTGCAGACGTCCTCATAGGTGGGGTTAGCGGCGGTGCCTCCGGAGTATCCAGGCTCGACTTTCAATACTCCTTCGAGCTCGGAGAAGACGGCTTCGGAGCACCAGAAACAGCCGCTCCCGAACGTTGCTAATTCTGTGTTTGACATGAAGCTGTGGGGATTTTGCTTCAATTAAAGCTTGCAGGTCGCGCCGCCTGCAATCCTCAGGTTCCCGCCGTTAAGGTCAATGACCGCCGCCCTCATCCCTTCCCAGATTGGAACCTGCCATGGCAGCCGCGCCGTCACTTTTCCGTTCCCGTCGTCGGAAAGGCTGGCGGGCGCCATCTCCCCCATGAGTTGCAGGTGAAGGTCGCGCGAGTGAACCTCCTGTTTGTAAAACGGTGACTTGATGAAATGGAAAGATGGAGCGTCAGTCAGCGCGAACGAACCATCGTCGAGCCAATGGCTCCGCTCCAGGTCCCTGGGCTCAACGCCGCGAAGTGATAACCCGACCCTGATGCCCCTTCCTGCAGACTCGACGTCAACGTCGTTTACCTGGAGTCCCTTCACGTCTGCCCTCAATTCTGGTTGACCAGGGACGGGACGGAGCTGGTCATGGATCGACACGCTCCCCGACAGCACGAAACCCAGGGCAACGGTGCCGACTCCCTTGACGGTGAACACCCTGTCAATGTAGACCAGGGTTCCCTTTGTCGGAAAATCTCCTCTTGGCGAGGCTTGAGACAGGTCGATGGAAGAAGATTGAAGCTGACGTTCTTCTACCGCATAGTTCGCCACAGATGTGCCCCTGAGCGAAGCCCTCGCCTGGTCCTGTGCCGGGGCTCCGCCGACCAGTTCAAGCGTCCCAGGAATCCCGAAGGAGCTCAGGAGGACTGCCAGCTCCCCGTCCTGGGGACTAAGCTTGCCCGACCTAGGGAAGAAGTAGAGGGCATGGTCTACCATGGATGCTATGCCGGCGTAGCCCTGGATTCTTTCGGGATAGTCGGAAGTGTCGAGCAATGAGTATCTCCTTCCTGCCTCGCTCCGGGTGTACACCGTTATCCCCTCGGCCTCGCTCTTCTTGGCCACGGATGATTCAAAAGCGGCCTTCGCTTCTTTGTCTGTGCCGAAGACGCCTACCGTAATGCCGTCCAAAGCCCGCGACCTATTTCCTTCGCTTTAGATGCTCGTCGAACCAGCGAACGTAATGTTTGAGCCTGGAGGCCCTGTGCTTCGGCTTTCCTACCCTGGATAGGTCGTGGTTTTCCCCGGGAAAAAGGATCAGCTCCGCCTCTTTGCCGAGCACCTTGAGCGCCGTATAGAATTCCAGACCCTCCACCATCCAGCACCTGTAGTCTTCCATGGAATGGACAAGCATCAGCGGTGTTTCGACGTTGGGCGCATATCTGAGGGGAGAATCATTGAGGAGTTTCTCTTCGGCGTTCCAAGGGTCTCCGCCCACCTGGTCGCGGGTGAAGTAGGGCCCTATGTCCGATGTCCCCCAGAAGCTGATCCAGCTGGCGATGCTCCTGTCAGTGACGGCCGCCTTGAATCTGTTCGTGTGGCCGATAGCCCAGTTGGTCATGAAGCCGCCGTAGGAACCTCCTGCAATCGCCAGCCTTCCACCGTCGATCTGAGGGAATTTCTTCAGGACCATGTCGAGCCCTTCGATTAGGTCGTCGAAGTCTCGTGTTCCATATCGCCCTCTGATATCGGCGAACTTCTCCGAGTACCCGTCGCTCCCTCGCGGGTTGAAGTAGATCACAGCATAGCCAGCACCGCTGAAAGCCTGGAATTCGTGCATGTAGGCATGGCCGAAGGCGGTCTTGGGTCCTCCGTGGACGTAGAGGACCCCGGGGAACTTGGCCTTTCCCTCTGGTAACATCACCCAACCCTCCACTGTCTCACCATCGCTTGCCCTGAAGCTAACGTGACGTGGCTCCTGGATTCTGAGCTCGTCGTAGACGTGTGCGTTGAGGGAGGAAAGCGCCTTTTCTTTGCTCGCGGAGAAATATAATTCCTCCAGGTGGGAGGCGTCCATGGCGACAAAAGCCACCCTCTCGCCAAGCACGTCATAGCCTTCGATGCTCCTATCGCCACCTAGGACGAGTTCTGGAACGCCTCCTGGTTTTGCCCGATAGAGCCTGACCGAGCCCCCGTCTGCCTGCAGGTAGTAGATACCGTCCTTGGTCCAGATCAGGTTTCCGGGACCGTGCGCCCTTGCCCGGGCGTCGGAGTTCAACGCGTTGGCTTTGTTCTTGTCGACGCGTTCGACTCTTTCAACTCTCCGGGAGCGCGGATTGACGGTCCATACGCGGGTGTGTGACGAGAATCCTGAAGGCAGGTCATCGCCGGCCACAGCAATGAGGTTGTCGTCGGGGCTCCAGGCCAGCGTGCCAAGAACCATATTCGATTTCGTCAGTTTCTTCCTCTTCTTGCCCGAAGTGCCTGTTACGAAAACGTCAGAAATGTATGGCCTCGAATCATCGGTGGAGGCGAGGTAGGCTAACCTTTTGCCGTCGTGCGATACTGCAAAATCTGACACATCGAAGGCGCCTCTGGTGAGCTGGCGGACCTTGCCCCCATCGACCTCGGCCCTGAACAGGTGCTTTCGCCTGTTGTAAATGAAACCCAGCCCATTGAACCAGAAGGTCAACCTGTTGACCACTTTTACGTCCTCCTTTGATTTCTTATGCACAAAGGAAAGGAAATACACGGACTTCGAGTCTGGAGACCACTGGGCGTTTTCGATGCCGTCCTCCGACCTTCGCAAAAGCACTGCCTCCCCTCCGTCGGCCGCGATGACGTACAGCGCGTTCCCCTTCTCATCCTTCTTCATGTTGCGCTTGGAGAGGAAGAGAATCGAGCGGCCGTCAGGAGACCATTTGGGGTCTGAGTCCTTCTTACCGGAGGTGAAAAGGGAGACCTTTCCCGACTTGACGTTGGCGATGTAGACCTCGGAGTCATAGGCGTCTTCGTCGAGGTTGGCCCGCTTGGCAGAAAAGGCGACTCTGCTGCCATCGGGCGAGATGCTTGGCTCGGAGAGCATTGAGTAGAGTTTGAAATCGGAGACGCCTACGGCCCTGGACAACCGGGTCCGGGTCAAATTTGCCAATCTTATGTTTTGTCCTGCGGGCAATGGATAAATCGCCTATCAGGGGCGGCCAGTGCGGATTTTGACCGACCAAGTCGTCATAATCGCTTCGTTCCTTCTTGCCTTCAAGGCGGTGCTCTTGGAAGGGAGTGAAGTGGCAATACTTTCCGTGGCAACGGTCAAACAGTTGGGGCGAAACAATGTTCTCTTCGGCGTTCTGGCCGGAGGAGCTGTATCGGTCTTCATCTTCCTTGGAGTAAGGCAGGTTCTCCTTCTCTTGCCGGAAGTCCTCATAGACATAGGGACAGGCCTGGTGATTCTCTACTTCTCCTACAGGTTCCTCCGGGGGTTCAAGAGATACTACTTTGGAAAGAAGTCGTTCAGGGCGAAGATGGAGAAGATGGAATCGGAGGTCGTCGAGAAGGACCTGGAGAAGTATGGCACGGAGCGGCCGCAGATAGTTCCGTTTTCTTTGGTGAATTCGCTTCCCGTCTTCAGCATAACGCTGACCGAGGGCTTCGAGGCAAGTCTCGTCCTCGCCGCAGCGGGGACTTTCAATTTCGAGTGGACTCTGGTGGGAGCTCTTGTCAGTCTGACGCTTATCATCTTGATATCGGCGATTTCGTATGACTATCTCCTAAGATTCCCGAGGTGGGGGCTCGATTTGATAGCCGGGAGTGTTCTCCTGACTTTCGGAAGTTACTTCCTGATTTCGGGCCTTGTCCTTGCCTTTTTTGGCGGCACCTGAGCTTTCTGGGGATTAGCTGTACTCTCTGATCGCTGAACGGAGTTCTCCGGCAAGTCGTCCGAGATTGGCTGGTCCCAGGTCCCACCTTAGGCCTGCCGCCTGGAAGAGCTCGGGGAGCGACCTTGTGGCGCCGAGCGAGAGGGCACCTTTGTAGGCCTCGATGGCCTCCCTTCTGTTTCTTCGATACTTTGCCCAGATTCCAAGCGCCCCCGTGGTCGCTATCCCGTACTCAATGTAATAGAAGGGGACCTCGAACAAATGCAGCTGCCTTTGCCAACGGAAGGCAAGGCTGTCTTCGAGACCTTCGTAGCTCTCGAGACCTGAGAAACGCCTGAAAGTGGTCACCCAGGCTTTTGCGCGCTCCTCGCTATCGTGATCAGGGTGAGTGTAGACCCAGTGTTGGAAAGCATCGATTGTCGCGACCCATGCGAAGAGCTTGACAATGTCCACCGCCTCCTCCCAGTTGGAGCGTCGGGCGTCCTGGCGGTTGTAGAAAGCACCTTCGTAATGCTCCCCGGAGATGAGTTCCATTGAAGTAGAGGCAACTTCCGCGAACTCGGTCGGTATGTTCTGCCCGGCGTTGAAGTAAAGGAGTCCCTTCTCACGCATGAGGAAGGTGTGGAAACTATGCCCGCATTCGTGGAGCAGTGTCCTTACGTCGTCGTCTCTTTTGGCAGCATTCATGAATATGAACGGGAGCTTGACTTCTGACAGGTCCTCCTGATAGCCTCCTGGTGCCTTCCCTTTCCTGCTTTCAACGTCAAGGAGGCCCAGGCTTGTCATCCGAGAGAAGTACGATGAGAAAGCTGGATCGATTCTGTCCACGACCTTGGCCGCACCTTGAACGAGGCCGGCCGCGTCCTCAAAGGGGGATAGTGGGGGCCGACCCTCCGGGTCCACCCTGAGGTCCCAGGGCTTTAGGGCGTCCAATCCTAGCTTTTCTTTTCTTTCCATGTCAATCTCCCTGCTGAGGGGGACGAAACTTTCTTCGACGGCCTCGTGGAACCTCAAACAGTCGGAGGGTGTGTAGTCGAACCGGTCCTTCTTGACGAATACGTAGTCACGGAGGTTGTCGAACCCTGCATTTCGTGCGATGCGGTGGCGGAGGCGGACCATCTCGCCGTAGATGTCGTCCAGCGTGCCGCTGTCCTTCAGGGAGCGCGCATCTGCCAAACGCCAAGCCTCTTCTCTAACCGACCTGTCCGTTTCCTCGTAGAACTTTGCCATCTGCTGGAGTGTCCTTTCCTGCCCTCGGAAGTTGACCGTCATGGCTCCGATTGTCCTCTCATACTTCTGGGCGAGGGTGGAATCTGTCTTCTCAAGTTCGACGTTTTCCGTCCTGAAGATTGAAAGAGCGCTCTGCCTGCGTTTGTCTTCTAGTCCGTAGATACCTTTTGGGAGCTTGTTGCGAAAGGGGGAGGATACGTACTTCTTCAGAAGCTCGAAATTCGCGACCTTGATCTTGGGCTCGAGCTCCTCGACGTACTGCTCATAGGGCCTCGTGTACTCGGGATCGTCCGTCTGTCGAGTGCTGTTGATGTACCTTAGGCTCCTCTGTTCGTAGACGTAGGCGTCGAGTTCCGCCTGGTCGAGAAGCCACCTACTTAGTTCCCCTGGTGACTTGATTTCCCGGGCCTGGAGTTCATTGAAGACCTTGGAGAGATCTTGCCAGTCGAACTTGAGTTCGGATGAGAGATACCTTCGCGGAAACTCTCGTGGGAGTGAGGAGTATTCGAAGACCACCTGAAGCCCCTTCGGGCGAGCTTTGGAGGGCCTTTACTTATTCTTCACTGAGGGCTACTTGAGAGCCGGGCCTTCTCAATTGAGGGCATGAGGTGCCCCGGGCGAGATTTGAACTCG
>DATDGE010000167.1:0-2638 GCA_036522255.1 Nitrososphaerales archaeon
GGGACAAGGTTGAGTATGTACTTCATCTCCTCCTGGGGCGTATACACGGCATATCTGTAGATCCAGCTCAGGGCCTTGGGGTCGGGGGCCTCGTTGAACTCCAGGACCTCCAGCACCTTCTCCTTCAATTCGCTCGGAGAAAGGACCAGCGTTTCCTCAGGCGTCTTCAGCTCGCCACCAGCCTGTTGGACCTTCCCGGACTTCCTCTGCAGTCGCCTTCTTACTTCGTACTCGGACCCGTCGACGTCGAAAACAAGTCTTACTTCCCCGTTGTCATGACCGAGCCTCAACACCGAGTTACCCGAATCTGAGCCCAGGCCGAAAAGTGCGAACTCGATCGCCATAAGGACGCTCGACTTGCCCGACCCTATGTCCCCCTCCAGGAGAGTCTTGCCCGCAGGGAACTTGATCAGGGAGTGTCCGTGACTCCTGACGTTCGTCATCTCGAGCTCTTTGATTATCAGGCCCTCTCTTCCTCCTTCTCCAGCGCCTTCGTGCCCTCCCTGACCATCCTCGTCGTGTAGTCCCTCTTCGTCTCGCCGAGTTTCTGCGGTTGCCGCCAGAGCCCCAGGAGCTCCATCCCTCTCTCCGCCCCCTTTCGCCCGCGAAGATGGTCGTCCCCGATGTTGACCCTGGCCGCCTCATCCTCGAAGAGCTTCCTTTCAATGTAGGCTGGTTCTTCGCCTGAAAAGACCGGGCCGGCCGACTCCCTCGATTTCAGTGCATTCCTGTTCAGGTAAACATGGATCGCTCCTCGTTCGAAAATGCTCGACCTAATCCCTGCCAGCCCAACCTCAGAAACGCTGCCGCCCGCCAGCTCTCCGTAGACCTTGAGAACCACGAGCTTCCCCGAAACGTCGATTCCTTTGACAGCATCAGAGATCATCGCGCCCGCCTGTGGCGCATTGCTCCCGGTCAGGTCGTATTCTCTGAAGACGCCTTCGAACATATCCAACGGGATGAAGTACTTCGCCTCGACGTGCGCTCCGAAGTCGACCACGTAGAACCCTCTCCTCTCCCCTTTCGCAGTGGCCTCAAGGTCCCCCCCGTGGCCAGTGAAAAGGGGTCCGGGAAAGACTATCTCATCGAGCCCAGGGAGCCTGAACTCTCCCCTCTCGTGTATGTGCCCGCCCGCATAGTAATCGAACCCCCTGGGGAGCAACGCGCTGTCCACCGTCTCCATGTCGACGAAGCTCCTGGGCTTCAGCTCGGTGAGCCCGCTGTGGAAGGCGAAGATCTTGAACCCCTGTTCCTGCTCGAGCGCTTTCCTATCGAGGACGTCGAAGTATCGGCTCTCGAGGCCTATCTTCCGGGCCGATATGCCAGCTATCTTCGCTCCCGTCTTCTCGTCAACGGTGAATCCGAGCCTGAGACTTTCGCCCTCGAAACTCGGCTTGAACACGTTGGTGAGCACGCCGGCAGTGTTCAGGATGTCTATGACCGAGGTACCGTTCGGCGTATAGTCATGGCTTCCATAGATGGCATAGATTGGTATCCCGGCCTTCTGGACCTCCATCATGCTCTTGAGGGCAGAATTGACTATTCCAAGGTCGGGAATCCCGACATGGAAAAGGTCCCCGCAGACAAGGATGAAGTCCACACTGAACTCCACGCACTTCCGCATGGCCAAATCGAATGTCTGCAACTCCAACTTCTGCAGCGCCGGTTCCCGGTGGGCCCCAAGGTGTGCATCGGCCAGGTGGGCGAATCTGGGCAACATCTCCATGCCACTTTTGCGTCAGTTTAAGCATGCCTCGGCCGACGTGACGCTACGATGATTGTCAGGGAACTATCTTCGTGGAACTTTGCAAGCCCCCGAGGGAGGGGTTTCCCCCTCCGCCGAGGATTCCGACGTGTGCCGGCCGTAGTCCTCCTTCTGTTTTAGGCGGGATTCAGCTCAGCGGCCTACCCTGGTCTCCTGCAGGCGTTTCATCGACCACGTTTGGCCTTGCTCCGCACGGGTCAGCCGTTTCATCCCGGTCCCCACCGACCTCAAGGTCACCCCATCATCGCATGATGGGCCGGGTCTCGTTTCTGTTCTGGAGCCGACCCTCTCGGGTCGCGTCTCTTGACGCCGTGCGTCCTGCTGCGAGGGAGGAACTTCCCCAGGAGATCCCCGTGGCCCGTCCACCGGCTCGCGTCGGCACCGATGTGCCAGCCCTGGCCAATTAACCGTTTCCTGGTCCCGAAAGGTAATTTAGCGCCAAAACTTCATGGCCCGCTCTTGCTCATCTGGGAACAATTCGAAAAGGCAGCTCCCGAGATGGCCCTCTTCGGAACTCAGCGCATGTCCGAGAAGGTCATGTACATCGGTACCCTCCGCAAGGACGGATATCCCAGGATCCACCCCTTCACACCCTTTGTAAGCTCGGGACGTCTGTTCGCTTTCATGTATTCGACTTCACCAAAGGGGCACGACCTGAAGAGGGACGGGCGCTACGTCATTCATTCTCTCGTGAAGGATTGGAACGGGGGTGACGGAGAATTCACGATAACAGGGAGAGCGCGTCTGATCGAGGACGAGAAAACGCGAGCGATCGCAGTTCAAGGATGTCCCTATACCCCCAAGGGAAACTACGTCTGCTTCGAATTCCTTGTGGAGGAGTGCCTGACCAACCATTACGTCGACGGGAAGCCT
>DATDGE010000168.1:0-7986 GCA_036522255.1 Nitrososphaerales archaeon
CACCTGGCCCGGCCAAGCCCTTGCTTACAAGACAGGGCAGCTCGAAATCATAGGGCTTCGCAAGGGTGCCGAGTCGCGTCTCGGCTCCAAGTTCGACGTTAGCACATTCCACGACGCCTTGCTGGACAACGGGGCGGTTCCCCTCCAGATTCTCCGGACAATCATCCGAAACTATTCCGATCAGTGAACGGATCGCCGCGCCGAAGGCTTATCATCGCAAGAGCGGCTGATATCGATGCCTTGACCTCGCAGGCTGAGAAAGCAGAGGTGTTCCGGGGACTACACGACAGGAAGAAGCCGCTGATCCTCCCCAACGCCTGGGATGTCCCGAGCGCAAGAGTCTTCGAAGACGCCGGCTTCCCTGCGGTGGCCACCTCGAGCGCGGGAATGATGGTATCGTTGGGTTACCCCGACGGCGAAGAGATCCCGACAGAGGAGCTCATCTCGGCTGTCAGGAGGATCGCGAGGGTCGTGTCGGTTCCGTTGACAGTAGACATCGTAGGGGGGTTCGGTCAGGGCCCCGAGGACGTCTCCCGGACTGTGAAGGGCGTTGTCGACGCTGGTGCTGTGGGGATAAACATCGAGGACTTCGTGCACAGCACGAAGGCGTTGCTGCCCGTCGAGAAACAGGTAGAAAGACTTCGGGCGGTCGTGCGACTTCAGAAATCGATTGATGTTCATTTCGTAATCAACGCGCGCACCGATGCTTTCAGGTTCGGCCCGGGGGACGAAGGCGCGAAGCTCGACGAAGCCATCCGCAGAGGGATCGCGTACCGGGACGTCGGAGCAGACTGCGTCTACCCTATGGGCTTGACCGATGCGGTGTCGATTTCCAAGTTCGTCAAGGCGGTGGATTTTCCGATGAACGTGATGGTGAGGAAAGGGCTCCCTTCCGTCCCCGAGCTTCTTCGTATGGGCGTCGCCAGAGTGAGTTTCGGACCCAGTGCCTCCTACGCAGCCATGGGTCTGCTCAAGCGAGCGTCGGGGGAAGTCCTGGCCAAAGGGACCTACGCAACTCTCATCGATGGGGCAATAACATTTGACGAGCTCAACGCGTTGGCAGTTCCCAGGAAGACAGCGCCTCCCTAGACTTTTACTCCAAGGATCCTTTCAATTATGTCAGAGAGGGTGATCACCCCGACCATCTCCTCCCCTTCGAAGACGAAGGCGATGGTGGTCCCGGCGTCCTGCATCTTCTCAATCACGGTCGCAAGGCCTTCCTCAGTTGTGACGCGTGCCGGTTGAATCATGTAGTCGTGGATGCCTGAATCGAGCAGGTCCCTCGAAATTGCTTTGGTGATTGACCTGAACGTCACGGCGCCGACGTACATCTTTCTCCGGGCGTCATAGACTGGCAATCGAGGATGGTTCGTCTGCCCCATTGCTTTGAGCGTGTCGAACACAGTCGCGTCACTTGGGATTGAAACGACCTCCTCTGTCAGTGTAATGGCGTCGGCAGCGGTGTTTTTGGATGAGGAGAGAGCGGTTCTAAGCAGCCTCCCTGCGTCTGGCTCGATGTGGCCAGCCTTCTCGAGCATCGTGACCACGTCCTCAAACTCCGCTGCGAGGTCCACCTCCTTGTACCCCGGCTTCCCCACCAGCCTCTCTGACAGCCTCCTGGCGAAGTTGGTCAGGGGGACGGCGACAGGCGCGAGGACTTCCGTGATAAACTTCGTTGAGGGGGCCAGAATGAGAGACATCCTGAGGGCGTTCTCGATGCCGATGGCCTTTGGCAGCAGGTAGAGAAAAGTCATGATCACGAACGAGCCGCCAAGAGCGCTGTAAACCCAGCCTATGGGGCCGAAGATGTCTGACAGAATGAGGCCGATCGAAGTCGCCAGGATGACGTTGGAAATCGTATCGATCAGGGTCGTGACTGCGACGAGCCTCGTCTTTTCGCTGACTATCTCAAGAGCTTCGTGGGCCCTGGAAGATCCGCTTCCAATCGAGGGCCCCAGCGAGGCCGGGCGGAGGGTGAGGTAGGTGGCTTCCACGAGCGACGACCAGAAAGCCACGAAGGTGGAACCCACTAGGGAGGCGAATACTATGTCGGGGACCATTTCCGGACGATTCTCCCAGTTCCACCTTCAGTTTACGACTGTTCCTATCTTCTCACCATGGATGGCCTTCAAGACCCCCTTGGCATCAGCCCCGTTCAACACGACAAGCTTGACCTTCGACTCGGCGAGTTGGTCGACGGCCACCGGGTCTACGATGCGGTGGATGCCTGGATGGTGGTTCCCCCCGAGAATCTGTTTCATCTTCTCGTAGGTGATCTTGTCCAGCTTCTTGGCCCTCTTGTTGGTCCTCGGGTCGTCGGTATAGATTCCGTTCTGGTCGGAGGCCTTCACGAGGAGGTCGGCCCTCCATCTCTGGGCGACGATAGCGGCTACGGTATCGGTTGTTATTCCTGGCCTGAGGCCTCCCATGACTGCGACCCTGTTCCTCGCGAGCCGTTGCAGCATGCCGTCGATGGAGGTGGGGACGCTGCTCACCCCGCCCAGCTTCATCGCCACCAGGCGGGCGTTGAGCCTAGATGCGTGAATCGCAACTGTGTCCTGCTGGTACGATGAAAGGCCCATCTGGGCTGCGGACTTGATGTACTCTCTTGAGATCGGGCCGCCACCAACGACCACGGCCACAGAATGCCCCTCGTAGTTCACGTCCGAAATCACGCCGGCGTAGGCGTTCACGACCTTTGCCGACGGAGGGGAGCCGAGTACCGAACCTCCTAGTCTGAGCACGGCCTTCAATTATTTAATTCCTCGCTAACCTGCTTCGTGGTGTGATAGGTTTTATAAATGAGTAACGAAGATTTAGAGCATCCAATGCCAGCTACGTTCGGCTCCCACCCTGTTTCTTCGGCCTGACGTAGAGGTAGCTCTGCATTGTCGACAAAGGCAGATTCCGTCAGGCTATACAAGGTTAGGAAGCTGATCTCCGAGCTCAGCAACAAGGAAGGAAGGGGGACGGAGTTGGTCTCCCTCTACATACCTCCGAAGAAGCCCGTCCACGAAGCGATTGCGAACCTGCGTGAGGAGTGGGGGACGGCGGGGAACATCAAGTCCGATACCACAAGGAACCACGTGCAGGATGCCCTTACCAAGACCATGCAGCGGCTCAAGCTGTACAGAACGGCACCCGACACTGGGCTAGTGATCTTTGCCGGGGCCCTTCCAACGAACGGGCCCGGGAGCGAAGTCGTCAATGTCTACGAAATCATCCCGCCAAAGCCCGTCGTCCAATACCTGTACCAGTGTGACGACCATTTCCACGTAGAATGGCTGAAGGATATGCTCAAGGAGGACAAGGTCTACGCGCTTCTCTCAATCGATGCGAGTGATGCTGGCCTGGGGATACTGAGCGGGGACAGTTTGGATATCGTCGACGTCCTGACTTCTGGTGTTTCTGGGAAGACGAGGAAGGGAGGGCAGTCGGCGAGAAGGTACGAGCGGGGGAGGGAGATGGAACTGACCTACTATTACCACAGGGTAGCAGAGCACGCAACCAGGGCCTTCATCAACAGCAACAAGGTAACCGGGATGATTGTCGGTGGACCTGGACCGACCAAGGATGAATTCCTCAAGAGTGGCTATCTCCACTATGAACTTGAGAAGAAGATCGTGGCAGTGCTCGACCTCGGCTACTCTGGAAGGGAGGGCGTCAGGGAGCTCGTGGAGAAGGCGGGGGACATACTGAAGGACGTCAGGTTGGTGGAGGAAAAGAAGCTGGTCCAGAAGTTCTTGTTCGAAGTGAACAAGCAGGGTGGGCTTGCAGTCTATGGTCTCCCCAGGGTCATCGAGGCCATGCAGAAGGCCAGCACCGAGGTGGTGCTCGTCTCCGACGATCTGGACATGGTGAAGCTCGAGGCGAGATGCAAGAAATGTGGGACGGTGAAGTCCGAGACGGTTCAGGCGTCGAAGAGGATCCACCAGCGTCAGGATATGGCTTCGGTCCCTTGCACAAAGTGCGGAGCGACAGACTTCGAGGTGACGGAGAAGGATATTGTGGACGTCCTGGAGGAGATGGCCTTCCAAGTAGGTTCAAAGGTCGAGGTGATCTCGACGGGGACGGAGGAAGGTGCCATGTTCAAGTCCTTCGGCGGGGTCGGCGCGATTCTGAGATACAGAAGCTAGGAAGCCACAACGGTCTGGACGCTGAGGGCTTCGGAACCGAATACGACTACGTTGTAACTGGTTCCACGGGAGACTCCTTGGCTTCCAAGGAGACTCGCAATCACTCCTGAGTAGGTGAACTGGTGGGTCGCGCCCTGGGCCAGTGAGTAGCCTGAAGCTTCAAGGACAGATTCGACCTGGCCAGAAGCCCCGGCCTGGAGTTTCAAGGAACCGTCGGACCCGACCGCGAATACGAAGGAGTTGGCTATGGAACCTAAAGCGGCAGTCACTCTTCCACCCGATGAAGCCGCGGTCACCACGACCAACCTTATCGTGAGCGATTCAGACCCGGGGTTTGTAACTGAAAACGAGAATGAATTGTGTGTCAGGGTAAGGCCCGAACTGGCCAAGGTATCAGAATGAGTAGCCCTGAATGATTGCAGCCAGCCGCGTCCCTCCAGCGAGGACCTGTTACCAACTTCCTTCATAGAAGGAGTCTCTTCGCTCTCAGGCACCTGGAGAGCCTTGGCCCCGGTGGAGACGGCAAACCTGGGATTGGATTGATCGCCAAGATTCAGGACAGTCGGCCGTATGTCGACCAAAGCCGCGGCCGCGTGGGCCGAGTCTACTTTGAGGCCGCCCACAATGGGGACGATGAGTCTCGGGGAGTTGACCGTGGCGCTGTAGTTCGTCCCCATGAAGTCTATCTTGACGCTGGAGATGTCGAACGCCACCAGGTCATAGGAAAGGCTGGGTATTGTTGCACTGGAAATCGTCTGGCTCAGGTTCACGAGTTTCAACGTATCAATCGTCCCCACCCCGGCGATGTTGACCCACCCAGAATCACCTGAGCTGTCTGCATGGACTGCTATGTTGGAATAGGTGACGTAGACCGCGGAGACTCCTTCCGGAACCGATGGGGGGTCAGTCAACAGCACGGAAAGGACCCCCGACGAGGCGAAGTTGAGGAGGCCCAGCGACGACCCTGAGAAGATAATCATACCCGCCAGGACAAGGCCGGCCAGGCCGTATGCCGCAACCTTGGTCCCGAGCTTCAAACGAGGGTCGCCATTCTGTTTATCGATGGAGCACCGAGGCATCGCATTATCAACCAACGTTTTTGAACGTGCAGTCGAGCGCGAAGACAGCAGGGGTATTCATGAGCGAACCAGGTAAGCAGGAGGAGAGCCAGTCCGCCCCGACCGAAAAGAAGACTCCTGGGATGGTGGACGCCCAGCTCAAGGGGAACACCCTCCGCGTCTACGTCTACGCCCTGAAGAAAAGGAAGGTAGGTGTGCGGGAGGTCCAGAGGGCGCTTCTCATGTCGAACCCCTCTTTGGCACAGTACCACCTCAACAAGCTCAAGGAACTTGGCCTGGTCTCGGAGAACAACGGCGAGTATGAAGTGATCGGCGAAGTCAAGGTTGACGTCATGAGGGATTTTCTAAGGCTCGGGACGCTGATCGTTCCCAGGTTCGTATTCTACGCCGTCGTGTTCACAGTGTTCGCGGCGTACCTGACCTTCGTGGGGTTTCAATACTTCAGCCTAGTACCTGTCT
Organism: Nitrososphaerales archaeon; assembly: GCA_036522255.1. Lineage (GTDB taxonomy): Archaea > Thermoproteota > Nitrososphaeria > Nitrososphaerales > Gagatemarchaeaceae > UBA183. The sequence continues at coordinate 5,675 of DATDGE010000168.1, forward strand.
TGGAGTGGCTCGCCCTAGCCCTTGTGGCCGCCGCGCTCGTGTTCTGGTATGAAGCAGCGAGGGCCTGGCGCTCTGCTCCCTCTCCCTGATTCTGTTCGCCAGCGGAACTGTTTTTATGCGCTGACCTTCTGTCACAAGACGGTGTTTTGCAGTGATTAGAATTGGGCTGATAGGAAAGACAAACGCAGGAAAAACCACGCTGTTCAATTCGATGACACTGCTCGCCGGAGAGGTCTCCAACTATCCGTTCACCACGAAATCGGCGGAGACGGGAGTGGCGAGCGTGGTCACTCTGTGCGTACACAAGGAGTTCGGTGTCAAGGACAATCCGAAGAACTCCAAGTGCGAAGACGGCTGGAGGTTCATCCCTGTCGAGGTGACAGACCTCCCGGGCCTGATCAAGGGAGCATGGATGGGGAAGGGTTTGGGGAACCAGTTCCTGAGCGTGGCTGCACAGTCGGACGCATTGCTACACGTCGTCGATGCGTCGGGGGGCGTCGACAAGGATGGGAAGATTTCAGAGCCGGGGACAGGCGACCCATCGGCTGATTTCGCTGACGTGGAACTCGAACTCGTCCTTTGGTACACCAAGCTTTTCACCCAGAACTTCCCTAAGATATCGAAGCTCTCGAAGACCCCAGGCCACGGCGTACCTACCGCAGTCGAGGAAGTGATGCATGGGATCGGGGTCAGGAAGGAGCACGTGATAACGGCGATGAAAGATTCTGGGCTGGACGACAAGGCCTTCGATTCCTGGAACGAAAAGGACGTCCAGACATTCTGCTGGTCGCTTCGCGAGTACTCCAAGCCTACTCTGTTGATCGCCAACAAGATGGACCTCCCCTTCGCCGCCGAGAACTTCCGGAAGCTTCGGGAGAAGTACAAGGGCCTGATCGTCGTTCCCACCAGCGGGGAGGCCGAGCTTACCCTGCGAAGGGCAGAGGGGAAGAAGCTCATCAAGTACGTCCCTGGGGAGGAGAGGTTCGAGATTCTCAAGCCCCAGGAGCTGAACGAAGCACAGAAGAGCGCCCTGGCCTACATCAGGCGGAAGGTCTTCGGGGAGTACCTGAGGACCGGGGTGCAGTTCGCTATGAATTCGGCTGTCTTCAAACTCCTGAGGGAGAACGCAGTGTACCCGGTGCATGACCCTCAGAAGCTCTCCGACAAGAATGGAAGAATCCTCCCCGACGTCCACCTGCTCCCGACAGGGTCGACAGTCGAAGACCTGGCCAGGGACATACACACCGACCTCGTGAAGGGTTTGCTCTATGCCATCGATGTCAGGACGGGCCTGCATCTTCCTACGAACTACGTACTCAGAGACCGAGACGTGATGTCAATAGTGTCTACGGCAAAGGAAAACTGAGAACTTGCCGTACGGCGGCCCATTGCTCTCCGACCTTGAGCTGAGGTATCCCTTCGCCCCGAGGTCGAGGAAGTTCTTCGAATCGGTCCCTGTGGAGGATGGGCTTGCGAGCAGAGAGGTCATCGGGCAGACAGAGAGTAGGCTCCTCAGTGCCCTCGGGAGGGGGAGGTACGAACCTCACATTTCGGAGTTTGTCGAGTTTTCGAGCTTCTTCGCCGGGGCGCTGGTGGCGAGCCAGGACACGGTCCTTGCTTCGAGGTACTCAAAGAAGGAAGCGGAGAGGGCGAAAGAGTTCTTCGTCAGGGAGACGCCCGGGGCGAAGGTCATGAACATGGCCGAGTGCTTTGGCGTGACTTTCCAGCAGACAGAGACAGACAGCGGGCGTGCCGGCTACTCCCTGCCCTTCGAGGGTTACCTCTCGCTGGGGTCGAAGTACGAGCTCGGGAAGAACCCGAAATGGAAGCTCGCCAGGCAGGAGCTCGACTCTGGGATAATTCGGATGACAGACAACATGCTCAACGATCTGTTCGGAGACTGCGCCCAGGTCGCTGTGGCCGAAGGGGTGCGGAACCTGCGCAGGGCCCCGTTCCCGAAGCAGCTGCAGGAACTCAAGACGAGAGTGGTGCAGTACGTGCCTGCGTCAAGACCGAAGACCAACAAGGGCTATCTGTACGTTGAGGACCTGCTCCAGCACCCGGTATCCGACGGGAGGCACCGGCTTGTTTGGCTGGTACTTGCTCCCTACCTCGTCAACGTAAAGAAATTGGACGACGAGCAGGCAATCGAGAAAATCAGGGCCTTCGTTGCAGCTGCCGGGGAAAGCAGTGAACTGCGGCGCTTCGTGGAGTATAACGTGCGGAGAGCTCGCAGGAATGGGTTGCTTCCGCCGACTTTCTCAACGCTGAAGACAGAACACCCTGATATCTACTGGCTCCTGCCCAAGGAA
>DATDGE010000169.1:0-2192 GCA_036522255.1 Nitrososphaerales archaeon
TCGGGCTCGGGGTGATGAAGGGACACTACACCCAGGATAACTATACTTTGGGTACAGTGATTCCCGTTCCCCAGCCCCTGGCATCTTGCCCAGTACAATCTTCCTCGCCCCGCTATTTCCTCTTTGAGGCACATTCATCAAATGCCCTGGTAACGTTAGGAGGAAACACTGTCACCTGGCGGGTCCAGACTGAATTCTCGTTTAGAGGACTCCAAAGTTCTGCGCAGCAGTCCGGAGTCTACACCGCGGTGATTGCTGACGAGTGGGGGGACGTGCTGACGACTAACTTTCTCGTAACCTAGCGACCTCCTTAACTAATCGAACGGGACATCACGTCCTCATTGAACGTCAGTCCTTTGCTCATCCACAGGCTCTTCTACCCTCAGGTCCCGGCGGTTCTTTCCGCTCAGCATCGTGGGAGGGTGTCTGCGATGCCAGTGGTCTCCTATGCCTCAGTTTCGGACTCGCCCCCACTCGTAGCTGTGGCCTGCGACCCGAAGGGTTTCACGTGCAGACTTGCCTTGAAGGCATCGTCGTTTTCATTGTGCATCCTGGACAGAGACCATGCAAAAGCCATCGCCAAGTTGGCTACGACGAGCGGGTCAAAGGTGAAGGACAAACTTCTGGACGCCGGATTGAAGCACCACCCGGGGTCGAAGCTCAAGGTCCCTGTAATCAAAGGGGCAGACGCAACTCTGGAGTGTGCGCTAAGGGACCAGATGACGCTCGGCGACCATGTGCTCCTTGTGGGTCAGGTCGAAGCTGCCTCAGCCTCCGGGGCGTTCGATGACTTCTGGGACTTTCGAAAGTACCATCCGCTCCTTTACACAGGCTGGAGAGAGGGACTCACCACCCTGCCTGGGTCCTAGTTGTAGGACTTCATGACTTCCCCGGAGAACTTCTTCAGGTCTGCGATTATGTCCTGTGCAGCGGGATGATTGATCGAAGCGCAATAGTATTCGAGCCCGGCCCCTTCGTACTCGTCTATCTCTTTCCTCACCTCGGCCGATGACCCAGAGACAGCCACCCTCCTCTCGTGGTTGGGGGTGGTGTACTGCTCGCGCTTCTTCCTTACGTCCGTCGTCATCCTCATGGAGATGGTTACGCCCCTCCCAGATTCCTTGACTCTTTGAACCCCCTTCCTGAATTCTTCAAGGTCCAGGCCAACCGGATGCCATCCATCCCCCAGCTTGATGACTCGCTTGATCGAAGTAGGACCGTTGCCCCCTATCCAGACGGGGATGTCGCCTCTCGGGGGCTTGGGGAGGAAGAGTCCGTCCTTGATGTGGAAGAACTCTCCGTCGAAGTCAACGACTTCGTCCTTCCAGAGTTTCTTCATCAGTCTGATGCTCTCGTCCATCACCCTTCCCCGCCTAGCGAAATCGGCATTTAGGAAGCCGAACTCCTTCTCGGCCCAACCCGCCCCGAAACCAAGGATGACCCTCCCCTTCGAGAACACGTCGAGCGTGGCAGCCTGTTTAGCGACAAGTACAGGGTTCCTCTGAGGGAGCACGATGCAGGAAGTCCCCAACTTCAGATTATCCGTCCTTGCCGCGATGTAGGTCAGCGTCGTCAGGGGCTCCAGGACCTGACCATAGGGCTCCCGGAGTTCCGTCGGCATCAACACATGGTCAGTGGCCCACACCGAGTCGAACCCTTCCTCGTCGCAGATTCGGGAGATTTCAACGAGCTCATGGGCGCTTATCTTGTCTCCGTAGTTAGGGAGGATGTAACCGAACTTCACTTCGGGGTCAACCCTTTCGGGAAACGAATCTCGGGGCCAGCGCCCCCGTCTTGTTCAGCTTTGCAAGGTTCAACAACAGAGCCGTCATCCTCTCCACCATCTGGGCCTGAGACAGCGGTCCGACGTGCAGAGGTCTTAGGTTCGGGATGCTTCGAACCAGCGATGCCGCCTCATCAAAGGTCTCCTTCGAGTCTGCTGAGACCAATATGTCCATGGGGACAGGCTCTTCCTCCTCAAAAATTCGGGACGGTACGTTGTTGAATGCAGTCGCGACCCTACTGTCAGGAAGCAGCGCGGCTAGTTCCTCAGCAGCCGAGCCTTTCTCCAGAGCAAAGTGGAGCAATCCTCCGTCCAACTTAAGGGGATTGAACATGGAAATGACAAGCTTGCCTTTTAGTTCATTCGCCAGGGCTGCGGCTTCGCCGATGGCGGAATAGGGGATGGCGAA
>DATDGE010000170.1:0-3511 GCA_036522255.1 Nitrososphaerales archaeon
TCCTGAAGCCAACCATTGTCCAAGAGAATCACACAAAGAGACTTTCCTCTAAAGGAAGCATACGATTTTGCAGCCGCAAACGGGCTGGGAGCGGAAGCACAAGCAATTAGGATGAATCCATTTCGATACGACCGAAAAGGCTTGAGGGACCGATCGTCAAGTATCCGAAGTGGATGGATGATTATTCTGTTCGAATCCAAGGGACTCTTTGAAGAGTTTCAGAAAGAATACTGGCCATGGTACGACAGGGAGAAGGACAAACGCCATTTCCGCGGATACCACTGGTTGGTTCTTCTTTCTTCTGTGCTTGAGTCGAAGAAATAGAGGAACATCCTCACCTCCCAGATGGGACATCACATACCCTTCATTATAGCCTGGTCTAGGGGTGCCCGGGTTCCATTCAAAAGTACCTGAGCACCCATATGAGTGCCCCAATCCCGGCCGGGGCAGTTCATACCAATCGAGGAAACAGGGTCAACCTGGAATAAGCGTTAATCAAGGGACCATCTGCGAGGGCGCCAGACCAACATTCGTCTTCGGCGTCCCTGATTTCATGGCCCCCAGGACTCTGCGGGACGCCTCCACGACTGCCTTTACGTCCGACTCCGTGTGCACGGCCGAGAAGTGCATACGCTTTACGGGCAGTGGTAGCGTTAGGACGCCGTTCGCGAGTAACCCTTCCTTGAACTCCCTTGCGAACTCCATGTTATTGTAAGCAAGATCCGCGTAAGACGTAATCTTACGACTCGTAAAGTAAGGCATGATTATCGATCGAAATCTTGCGACATGGCCCTCGATCCCTTCCTCCTTCATGGCCTCTTCGATGCCGTTTGCGGCATCTCTGGCGACACCACTCATGCGTTCGTATGGGTTGTCCGACTCCAGAACCGATATTGTGGCCTTGGCCGCAGCCAGTGAGATCGGATGAGCAATGTAAGTCCCCATGGCGGCCACTTTCCCGACTGGCGCGAACTCAGACATGACCTCCTTGCCGCCGCAAATCGCGGCTATCGGGAACCCGTTGGCGACAGCTTTCGCAATAACCGAAATGTCAGGGGTGACTCCGAAAAGACTCTGGGCTCCGCCCAAGGCATGCCTGAAGCCTGTGATGACTTCATCGAAAATTAGTAACGCCCCACTCCGCTCTGTAATCTCGCGCATCGACTTCAGGAAATCTTCCCTAGGAAGAATGCAGCCAACCGCAGAATGCATGACAGGTTCGGTCACGAGTGCTGCGATCTCATCCCTATTTTCGGCGAAGGCCCGTTCTACCGCCTCCACATCATTGAACGGGACTGTCACCGTGGTTTTGGCCACGCCTGGGTCGAGGCCTGCCGATTCGACTTCAGGGGACCGGCCATTACCTGAGTGCTTGGGTGAGACGTCCACGAGAACGCTGTCGTTCGTTCCGTGATAGCCGCCGATGAATTTCATGATCTTTCTGCGACCCGTGTGAGCCCTTGCAAGCCTCAAGCTGAACATGATTCCGTCTGAACCAGAAACACAGAACCTAACTCTCTCCGCCGAGGGAACGTGTTGTGCTATCTTTTCGGCGACCTCAACTTCCAATTCATTGAGACCCGCGTTCCATATGTCGCCCTGCTCGAGCTGCGCAAGAACGGAACTAACCACCTTGGGATGCCTGTGTCCCAGGATCAATGGGCCAAAGGAAAGGTGACAGTCCACGTAGTCCTTCCCTTCTACGTCCCAGACGTGGGACCCATCTGCCCTCGCGAACGCAATTTTCTGCTTACCCGTTATCCTGAGCGGGTCGTTGGTTCCTCCCGGGATCACTGCCAATGCTCTGCGATAGAGTTCCTCGGACCTCTTACCCATTGTAGGACCCTCCAGCGAAGTCGCCCTATTTATCATAAGTGAGCCGTCGACTTAGTTATTCCAGTAATGGAAGACTGATGACCAGTTCCCTCTGGCCAAGGTAGTACTCTACCGAGGGACGAGACTCGTCTGCCGTTCGACCCCGGGCCCGTCTGTTGAACCTCGCGAGTGACGCCGCGCGAAATCCTTATATCGATAGCAGTCTCGTAATACGATTCGATGAACGATGGAGACGGTTAAGGTTTCGAAAAAGTACCAAGTGGTCATTCCTGAGAGGCTGCGGGAATTAGCCCACATTAGGCCTGGCGATAAGATGGTCGCGATAGCGAAGCATGGAATCTTGCAGTATGTCCCTGTTCGTCCAATGAACAAGACCAAGGGGATGGTCCTGGGACTCGGTGTTGACGAGATTCGCGACGAAACCGACCGGATTTGATCAGCATAGACAGCTACGGCTGGATCGAGAGATTCACGAACGGACCCAAAGCATCAGCGTACAATCGCTTCATTGACAGCGCGAAATCCGAGGAGCTCGTAACTTCAGTTGTGACCCTCTACGAAGTCTACAGGAAGGTGAAGAGAATCAAAGGGGAGGAAACGGCGCTTGAAGCTGTTGCCGTTCTAAGTCAGACGAAGGTCGTGACTGTAGATCAGACCCTGTCGCTCGAGGCAGCCGACTTCAGTCTCGAGCATGGTCTTCACATGGCAGACGCCCTGGTCTACGCAACTGCCCGGCAACAATCTGCGGAATTGTACACAAGCGATGAAGATCTCAAAGGGCTCGCTGGCGTCACGTCAGTCTGAGTCGCGCTTGCGAGAAGTGCGCCGCCCCGATGGGCGGGCACCGGGGTGTCCATTTGGTTGCCCCAGTCCCAGCCGGGGCAGACTTTGCACGTATGCAATGAGTGCGTCGACGCGGGCATAATCTGACCGCCACTTCGCACACCGCGCTCAGAAGTTGATCGGATCATTTTGAACACGCTAAGCTTAAACGCTTAGTGCTGTCTGGAGACGGGGGCGCAGAAGCCACGTTCATTCCCATACGGGAGGGGGTCTTCAGGTGGTCCACTCCAGATCCTGCCGACGACTGGATGATGGTGGGCCATCTTTTCGTCCGAGATAGCGGCATCGTGTTGGTTGACCCGCCAATGGTCCCCGGACTACTCGAAGCAGCGGGTAGACTTGGCAAACTTGAGGCTGTGCTCCTGACTGAACAGAATCACACGAGGGCGTCGAGTTTCATATCGAAGAGAGCAAGCATACCGGTGTATCTTCCGGAAACGATTCCCGACGCTGTAGAACCATGGGAAACTGCCAGAGTGAAGCAGATAGGCGGCTTCGAGGTCTACAAGGCCGGCAGTGTCCTGGGATTCCAGGCGTTCAAATTCGGAGAGGACTATGCCCTCCTGTCCGATGGAAATGATCTCTTGGTAGGGGATAACGCGAGGGGGGATGCCGGAGGAAACGTGCTGATTTTCCCGGAATGGTTCAGACTTCATACCCCCGGCCCTCCCTACCCCGACCCTGAGGACTTCCCCAAAGGCTGGCGGGAATCTCTTAGGAATCAGTTCAAAGACATAGTCAAGACCACCGGGGCCACTTCGCTGTTAGCGTCCCACGATTTCGACATAATCGGCATCCTGCAGGAGAGAGCAGCCGAACTTTGAGATGCTTG
>DATDGE010000171.1:0-1941 GCA_036522255.1 Nitrososphaerales archaeon
ACGACTGGTTCTTTCTCTTATTCGCCGAACAACCCTGTCAAGATAGACGACGTGCGGGCCACGGTGTACCAGGGTACGGGCAGTGAGAGGATAGTCACCTTCACCGTTTTGTTCGAGAACGCAGGCACCTCCCCGGTCTACGTTGTAAGCGGCTGTGGGAGCGGACTTACCGCATCTTTACCAGTGAATTCTCCTGTGCTTCAGAAGGTATCTTCAGGGCCTGTGTGCGCATGCGCAGAGTTCATAGCGGCAATCAACCCTGGCCAGAACCACACTTCCGTGACCCCGGGGTGCTGGAGCGGGTATCACTTCAAGCTGGTCCAGCCTGGCACCGTGACCGTGAATTTCACCCTCCTGTGGGGGACGGACGGGCAAAGCTTCCAGCAGTCCAACTCTACGACCATTTCTGCAACGTTCACTTTTAGCTGACTACTCGGTATACTCGTCCCAGGCTTCCTTCGTTGTCGTCCACTGCCCAAACCAAGATTCGAGTTCCTTCTTGGCCTCTACCAGGGCCTCGGTGTTCATGCTCGTTTCTTGCTGAGCTAGCAAGGACACCTTCAGAAGGAGGAGCAGGACAATATGCACGCCTTGTGCGCTCAGGTGGATTGCCTCTATGGCCCTACGCAGATGCTCCGCCATCTCTGTTCCTACTTCGACTGTGACCGGTTCGTTGCCTCTTCTGTTATTGAACCACCTGATTGTCTTCTCGACGCTCTTCAGGTCCGTTGAAAGTGACTGTTCGAATTTTGACTGCTGAGCCAGAGCGCCGAGGCATGATTCAACGACTTCGGCGAGCTCCTCTTTGACCGTCGTCGTCATCTGTGCTGCATCACTTCGCTCTCGTAAATTGTCGGAACCTTATTCTGCGTTATGTATTCCGGGTTCATACCGGGACTCAGGCTTTTTGACGACCTCGCAATCACATTTAGTCGTGGGATGGCCGAAGGAGCCGCTGGCACATGAGGAAACTCGTCGTCCTCACTTTCATGACGCTCGACGGGGTCATGCAGGCGCCAGGAACTTCACGAAATCCCGCCGGTAGCGGGGCATCGTCCACGTCGAAGTGCGAGGGAACACGAACGAGGTCTCGCTTGTCGAGTGGTTCCACGACGGATTGCACCAGTAGACAATCAAGAGTAAATACGATACAAAGAATAGCTATGGTAGAGTGAGCGGTTCACCGGAAACAAAGAAGAACGAGACCAGAGTCTTCGGTTCGATAATCTACGAGTGTGAGCGGTGCGGCACCAAACAAACCCTGGAAGAATTATCCAAGTTCCCGGAGATCCGATTCAAGAACTGCGGCTTCAGGGCCCTGAAGAAAGTAGGGCCCAACGTTGCGAAGAGAATCAAAGCCGTCTAATGGCGGCATTTCAGTGGCACTCGGGGCCTACCCAGCCTTTTTAGCCGGACACATTCCGGGGGCTTCGTGGCTTCGATAAGGGCGAAGGACGACGGGACAATGCCGATTGTTGAGAAGGGTCGCGAGACCCCGTTCAAGCAGGGCGATTTCTACGTGTTCGAAGTGGCCGACGACGTGGCAAGGTACTGGAACAAGATGGACCCTTCGAGACGGGATCAATTAGTAAAACAATCTAGAAAGGAAGGCAAAGACCTGCGTCTGCTGGTCGAGGGCTTCGTTCACAAACCCGCGCACATCAAATGAAAGCGTAGCCTTACGTTGAAACCCTCTTGCGTAATTTCTTAGCTTCTGCCAAAGCATTCTGGCGTACCCTTCGCGCTTCATCTATGGCTTCTTTGTGCAGTCTTCGCGCATCTGCCATCGCTTCCTTGTAGGCCCCCCGCCTCAGCCGAGCCAGGCTCTGATGGCTCCAGGCTCCGCGGTCACGCCGGAGACCAAGTTCTGTCCGAAGTGCGGCACCCAGATGGCCTCCTGGGCTTCCGTCTGTCCCAAATGTGGGACTCAACAACCGGTGT
>DATDGE010000172.1:0-15467 GCA_036522255.1 Nitrososphaerales archaeon
TCTCAGAGGTCAAGGCGGTGGCGAGGAGGGGGAAGAGGGACCAGGTGAGGCTCGAAGAGGCTGCCTCAGCCATCGACGAGTATTCTGGCGTGGTCTGGGCGCACAACATGTTCGTTCCAAGAGAGGAGGGGATCAAAGTCATTGCATCGTCCCTTGGCATAGACCAGGGCAAGGTGAAGGTCGCCAATGTCATGGACGTTCAGGCTGTGCTGAACGGGCGTGAACCCTCGCAGGAGTTCGAGAAGCTTCTTCCGACAGACGACAAGCCGATTCTGGTGGTCTGCATGGCTGGTAACACTTCCCTGATGTTGGCGAAGGTGCTGGAAAGAAGCGGAGTGGCGGCTGAGAGCCTTGTTGGGGGGATTACCGGCTTGCCGGAGTCGAGAGGGAAGCAACCCTTCCAGCTTGTGGAAATGGCGCGAAGTTAGACTGGAGCCCCGCAGCTGCCGCAGAACTTTTGGCCGGCACTCAGAGGTGCCCCGCACTGCTTGCAGTAGGCTGTCCCGAAGGCAGCGGGAACTGCAGGCTGGCGGTAAGGGGGGACGCCCGCCGATGCAGCAGTGAAGGGTGACTGATATCTGACAAGATTCTCTCGCAAGAGTCCGTAGGCCTTTTCCGCGTCGGCGTTGGGCAGACTGCTAAGTTCCAGCGGCTCTCCTCCGAACCTGAGCGTGCATCTTACGGTTGAGCGCAACATCCCCTTGTCCAGGACGACGTTGGAGATGTCCTGATAGTTGTAATCGGTGTAGTCCTTCTTCAACCCGAGCGCATGCGGGTGACGGAGTATCAATCTCTCGTTCGTGATTACGACAGAATCGATGTTGATCTTCGGATGGTAGATTTTCTGCTTGATGTACAGCTGAAGCTGTTCGCTCGGACCCAGTATGGACTTCAGGTCGTCAGGAACTGGCTCTGACACCAACACAACCCCCTTTGCATACTCCTACCCGGGTTCGTATATTATTCTCTGCTTTTGAACGTGGATGTCAGCCCTGTTAGGCCATCTTCGATTTGGTTTCCGAGGCCGCCTGGAGGACCGCGTCGGTGGCGTATCGGTGCGGGTCCAATTCGAGGCAGACGAGGATGTCTTTGCCTGAAATTTCACGCAGTATGCCGTTGAGGTCTGCGGTTCCTTCCCCGGGGATGAGGTGGTCGTCCGAAACGCCGCCATTGTCACTCAGGTGGACTTCGGTGAGCCTGGCGCCGGCCCTTTGGGCTAGGGAAACGGAGCTCTGCCCGTTGGCGTGGGCGTGTCCAGTGTCTAGTGTGAAGCCGAGTCTTTCCACTTCGGCGAGGATCAGGTCGAGCGATTCGCCGGTGCTGGCGAGAGGGAAGTGATACTTCGACCTGCTCTTCGTCTGGTTTTCGACGTTTATGGCGAGGCGTCCGCCGCTTACTCTCACCATCATGCGCAAGGTTGCCACCGCACTCTCGGCAGAGGTTGGTACCTTGGCCTCGCTGTGGACGCTTCCTGGGTGGATCGTGATTATGGTCGCGCCGAGGTAGTCACCGAAAGTTACGAATGATTCGAGGGTCTTTTCGATCGCGCCTTTCACAGGCTGAAACGGGGAGGCGGGGTTGAGGTCGGTGAAGGGAGCGTGCAGGGTGATCAACATATTGTAGGAGGAGAGCGCGTCCTTCAGCGCCTTCTTGTTCGTCCAGCCGGGGAGCGCGTGCGGGGCCTCACCCCAAAGCTCGATGTACTCGAAACCGGCGTCCCCTATTGTCTGGACTGCGGATACGAGGTCCATGCTCAGCAGGGACCACGTACTCAGACCAACCTTCATTATATCAATCCAATGGAACCCGTTGCAATCTTAGCTTGTCAGGAGGCAGGCGTGGTCTGAGAAGCCTGTGATGTGCGAAGTCTCTTGACCACCTCTTTGAGCATCGTCATGGCAATCTCTGGGTTTGTCTTCACGATCGAGCTGAAAGCCCAGGACGAGAGGGCCCAGCATCTCGTGGGAGCGACGGCGACAACATCGGCAGACCTTGGTTGCTCGTCGATAAGTGACATTTCACCGAAGAACTGGCCCTTCTGCAGGCTGGCCAGGATTTTGCCCTTCTTGCGGACTTCCGCCTTGCCGTCGAGGATAAGGTAGAAACCAACGCCCATGGTTCCCTCGTCCACTATCGTGTCCCCGGACTTGTAGTTTAGTTCCTTCCCTTGGGACGCGATTGAATTCCTCTTTTTCTTGTCAAGACCGCTGAAGAGGGGTACCGCACCAATCAGAGAAGCCGCACCGGACAAGCCCGCCATTCGCTGGGAAACTTGCTAGAACTGATTTAAACCCACTGCTTCGGGTTTCAGGAATTCAGGCCGATAGATGGGAGACTAACGTTTCTCGCGGCTGCGGAGATATGGCCTGACCATTATTTTCCGGGGCTTCGGCCCCAGAGAGAGGACGGTCTTCTCATAGTGCGACCACCTCACCCCCATCTTCTGCGCCACCATCATCTCTATGGTGGTCGCGAACTCGTGCTCGTTCTTGTAAGGTGCCTTTGGATGGTCTCCGGGCTCAGCGTCGAAGGGCTGGAGGTTCATCCGCCGCTCTGCTTCGAAGTTGACATCGAAGGCAACCACTTCCTTGTCTTTGATTCCGTGCATCCTGCAAAGCTCGTACTCTATCATCTCATGGAGGGCCACGAGGAAGACATAGCGCTGGTCCTTCATTTTGCTCACCCTGATCAGGGCCGGCTTTCCGGGTATCCAGTCTCCTACAGTCTCGTACCTTTGTTTCCTGTGCGGGACCTGGGTTACGGCGAAAAGGGGTTTCATGTCTCGAGGTCTGACGATACCCTTGGGACGGAGCAGTCCGGAGACCCTGCTTGGGGTGCTTCCGAGGCGAACTGGACCGCGCCTGAGGCCCTGGGATGACATAGCGTTCGCCAAGACCCTGCCGGAGCCCCCTAAGGGATAGGCTGTCAAAATGACGCTCCACTTTGGTTAACCAAATTTCAGCCGCGTGAGAAGGTTGGGGGCAGATTGGCTGGGAGGCTTTCAGGCTGGTGCTTATCAGGAGGGAGAAAGGGTGCCATGAGAGCGAAGAGGGTCGAAGCGCAGCCGGCCGTTAGACCTTCTTGAACTGGAGGGCTGCCGAATTGATGCAGTAGCGCAGACCCGTGGGCCTAGGGCCGTCGTCGAATACATGACCCAGATGAACGCCGCATGAGCCGCAGGATACTTCTGTCCTGGACATGCCGAAACTACGATCCGTGTCCTCCTTGACATTGTCTTTCGACACGGGCTGGAAGAAGCTCGGCCAACCGGTCCCTGACTCGAACTTGGTGTCGGAGGTGAAGAGTGGGGTTCCACAGACGACGCATTCATACGTCCCATTCTCATGGTTGTCCCAATACTTCCCGGTGAACGGGGCCTCGGTCCCCTTGTTGAAGCATACGTTGACCGCTTCCTTGTCAAGCTTCGCCTTCATCTTCTCCATTTCTTGTCTCGTGAGCATGGTGTCGCCGGGACCTGACGCCGAGTATAAAGTTTCAGGACCATTAGACGCTGATCCTTCTGAAGGCCAGCGCCGCCAAGCCGAACATGGCGGCCGCCTCGACGACAATTTCCTGGGCCACGCGAGGCCCGGACTCCAATGCGGTAATTAGGCTTGGGAAGTTTCTCCGGATACTTTTAAGAGGCCCCGCGACGATGATATCATCGAAGTTTGGCTAAGTTCACATCGGCGCAACAGAGTTGGAAGGAACAGACCGGGTCTATCATGTTGGTCGAGCTTTCCAAACTATTTGTCGGGAAGACGAACGTCAGGAAGAGCCCCGGAGACGTCGGTGACCTTGTAGATTCAGTCAAGGAGAAGGGGATTCTGGAGCCGGTGCTCGCCAGGCCCATCGGTGGGAGATACGAGCTTGTCGTAGGCTCGAGGAGGTTCGAGGCAGCTAGGATTGCCGGTCTCAAGAAGATACCAGCAATCGTGAGACCGATGACCGACGAAGAAGCGATCATAGTGTCCCTCGTTGAGAACATTCAGAGGAGGGACATCGAGCCGGAGGAGGAGTACGATGCGATAGTTTTACTCAGGAAGGCAAACCCCCGCGCCTATGGGTCAGCTGAGCAAGTCGCAAAGGCGCTCGGCAAGTCGAGGAGGTATGTCGACGATAGGATAAACGCCGTTGAAGCTGTGCGCAGCATCAGGAGGGAGTCGAAGGCAGAGATAAGCGTCAAGCAGGCTCCTCTCCAGAAGGAGAGGGAGAAGGGAGTCCTGCCGGTAAGACACGCAACATTCCTCCACCGGGCGGAGGAGGCGCAGACTGTCCAGGACCTCCCCAAGAGGGAGAGGGCGTCACAGCTCAAAGAGCTGGCACAGACGATTGCTCCAATGCCTACGCCGGAGGCTGAGAATGTCGTGAGCCACTTCGTCATGGCACCACAGAGACCAGTAGAGGACATCAAGAATGAGGTCTCCTATTTGCACGCGGTCAAGCTGGAGATACTTCTGGACCCAAGGGTCGCGGACGGACTGAGAAGGGCTGCGGAGGAGAGGAACACCACCATGGAGGCCGTGGCCTCGCTCGCCATCCACTCCTGGCTTAGACAGCAGCGGTACGCGTGAATTCCGTTCTTATTTTTCGCCGGCTAGACTTGCCTCGGTCCACTTTTCAGCCAGCTCGTCTCTGACGGGACGGTATACTGTACGGAAGAAATCCTCCGTCGACAGAAGGGTCTTCTTGTCGAATGACTTGACGTAGGCCAAGGCTTCTTCCCAAGAAGATCTGAAAGTCCGGCCGAGCCTTGCCTTCACCTGTCGGTCGAAGTCTTCCTTGGTCTGAACTTCGCCACCAATCGTGAACAAGAGAACGCCGTCTCTTTCTGTCTTGAAAGCCATGTCATCGCCCAGGTAGTAGGTGGAAGCAGCCTTCGAGGTTCCTTTGCCTTTGGGATCGCCCTTTCCTCCGCCCGTCCCGCCCTTGAAGCCTCTTTTCGCCGCGGCTATGAAGATGGCACGATTCAGCCCCCATGAATATGACGACTCCATTGGTAGACCTAGTACGTGCGCCCGCGCGGCCTGAAGCAACGCCATGACCTGAAATCTCTTGACGGTCAAGAGAAGGTCACTGGGGCTTCATTGAGTACCATTTGATGCTGCAGCCAAAGGGCCTGGTGTCGGGGACCCGGACTTCCCTGCCCTGCACCAGGTCGTCCAGGGCGTTTCTCAGGTCATGGGTCGTAACCTTTGATGGATCTCTGGAATCGTCAATCCTTCCTCTATATCGGAGAACTCTGTCGCCGTCGAAGGCGAAGATGTGCGGAGTGCAAATTCCGCCGTAAGCCTCGACCACCTTTTGGCTCTCGTCTCGCAGATATGGGAAGTTGAAACTTTTCTGCTTTGCACGTTTGACCATTTCCGGAAAACCGTCCTCTGGGTAGGCCTTGTCGTCATTAGAATTGATGGCGACAAACTGAACACCTTTGTCTGCGTAATCCCCTTGAATTGAGACCATACGATCTTCGTAGGCCTTCACGTACGGACAGTGATTGCAGGAGAAGACTACGACGAGCGCCGGTTTCCCTTCGAAGGTTGCGAGGGAGTAACGCCTTCCATCGACTCCCGGGAGTTCGAAGTCGGGAGCGGGAGCCCCCAATTCTAATGTTGATGCAATCATGACCTAGCCAGGGAACCAGCGCCTCTGTATATTATTGTCGCCAAGGTAGTTTCCCCTTTCCGTGGTATCTTGAATTTAGGTCGTCCATCACCCTCTCTAGTGCCTTCTTGGCGGCCTGTGGCTCCCCCAGCCTGAACCGAAGACCTTGAATCTTTGAGGTCCGTGACCATGCCATCAGAGCCTTTGCATGGAAACCCTTCTCTGTGTGAATCTCCTCGGTGTTTACAAGAAGCCTCCTTTCTATCTCACGGGTTGCTTCGCCGAGGCCTTTGAATGGCCCCATTTTGTCCGTCCTCACCTCGCCTTCCCGGTCCACTCTCGATAGGAGTCGACGCGCGGATCCTGAGAGCCCTCGGACTTGCCAATCCTCCTTCGCGGTGGCAACAGACAGAAAATCGGGCCAGAGTCTGCGGTGCAGATAGGTCACCTTGCCCGAGACGAGCCGAGTGGTCATTGAATCAGGGTCAGCATCGAGCTTCTTTAGGTCTCGGAATATCTCGTGCCCCCTTTCGTGCCCCCACCAGGACCCCTTGACATGCGGGCCCGCGACCAGGGCGACCACGTTGGGGAGAGCCTTATCTGAAAGGAGAAGGATGCCTGTCTCCTGGAGCTTCCGCACCAAGCTCTGGAAGCTCATTTACGGAGGGCTTCGATGCTATTTCCGTATCTCTCCAGGAAAGCCACTTCCGATAACGGCCTGCGGCTCTTCTTTCCCAGGAGCTTGTGCTTTGGGTAGCCGAAGGCAACCACAATGGTCGCATTGAGTTCCTCGGGGACGCCGAAGTCCCTGCGCATATCAGCCTGTCTGATTCCTGTGTAGAGCCCGGAGGCGACTCCATGGTCCCAGGCTGTGAGCTCAATGTCCTGGGCGGCCCTACCTGCGTCGATGGCATGGTAGCCCATCTTCGGGTCGGTGCAGATGATGACCGCAAAGTTCGCTCTCGCGACCCACTTTCCTGAAGAGCTGTCTTCGGCCAGCAGGATGAGGTTTTTCGGGTCCTGGACGAGGATGAAGCGCCAGTGCTGACTATTGACTCCGCTCTGGGTAAGTCTCCCTGCCTCGAGGACAGCCGTCTTGACCTCGGTTGGTACTGGCTTGGAATCGAATTCTCGGACGTCCAGTTTGGTCTTGACAGCTTCGGTCGCGTTCAATCCTAGTCTCCCTCGCTAAGGTCAGGCTTGTTCCCAAGTATGGCATCAATGCGGCCCATCACGTCGCTGGTCAGTGCGGAGACGTAATCCAAGGATTTCATGTTCTCTTCTACTTGCTCGGGGCGGGTCGCGCCGGTAATAACTGTGCTCACGTTCTCGTTCTTCCTGGCCCAGGCCAGAGCAAGCTGGGCCATGCTGCATCCGAGCTCTTTGGCAATGGGCTCCAGGGCCTTGACTTTTGCTATGTTCTCGGGCGTGAGGACGCTCTCCTTGAGCCAGCCGTAGCCTTCGAGGGAGGCTCTGCTTCCGGGCGGGATGCCTTTGTTGTACTTGCCGCTGAGGAGCCCTGATAGTAGTGGGCTCCAAGTTGTGGTGCCCAGCCCCATCTCCCTGTAGAGAGGCAGGTACTCCTTTTCCACTCTCTCGCGGTGGAGCATGTTGTACTGTGGCTGCTCCATCTGCGGCGGGGCGAGATCCATGTCCCTAGCTATGCCATGTGCGCGCATGATTTCGGCTCCGCTCCATTCGGATGTCCCCCAGTAGAGCACGAGGCCCTGGTGGACGAGGTCGTCCATGGCGCGGACCGTCTCCTCGATGGGGGTTTCAGGGTCCGGGCGATGGCAGAAGAAGAGGTCTAGGTAGTCGAGCTGGAGGCGTCTGAGGGACCTACGACAGGCCTCGTAGATGTGCTTCCTTGACAGGCCATGGTCGTTGGGGCCCTGGCCGCCCCAGAAGACCTTGCTGGACACAACGATTTCCTCCCGTTTCCATCCTAGATTCTTGATTACGTTCCCCATGACTACCTCTGCGTTGCCATGGGCGTAGGCCTCGGCGTTGTCGAAGAAGTTCACCCCGAACTCATAGGCCTTGGACATGCATTTTGTCGCCACATCTTCCCCGACCTGGCCGCCGTAGGTGACCCAGGCCCCCAAGGACAGCTCGCTGAGTTTGATCCCTGCACTGCCCAGCCTACGATAGTTCAATCGCAACATGGCGTCCGAATGGCCTCTGTATTAATCTGACTCGTTCAACACGCCGAAAATGCGACAAAAACAAGGGGAGGGGCGTGGGTTTGAACCCGCGCCGCTCTATGCTGAAATGGTTACTAGCAATCGCGCCGCGAACTCTGAGGACCCGTCCTTCAGGTCTACTCTGAGTATGCCGTAGCTCGTAGCGCCGAATTTGCCAATGTCCCTACCTGCGAATAGGAACTGTGCGGTCCCCGCCTGTCCCTGCCCTATCATGCGAACTCCGTAGGGGCCGAGTTCAGACGAGCCGCTGGAGATGGTGTAGGTCGTTGTGCCGATGACCAGACTCCCACCCGTGACCGTGAGAGCGTATCCGCCCTTGAAGGCGCCGGACACCTGGAGAGTCAAGGTACCAGAGGCTGTCCCGTTGACTGCCCGGTTCCCTACCTCCCAGTAACCTCCGGCGACGCTGGTCAGGGTGATTGTCTGGCCGACTGAGAGTTGGATCTTGTCGGCTGTTCCATCCTGTGGATGCTGAAGGAGTTGCTGGACGCTGGGGCTTTGCTGTGCGCCGGCTGAGGCTGCCATCGCAGGGAATGCGAAGAGCAGGGCAACGACAGCGAACGCCCCGATGGTGGAAGCGATTGCAATTTTCTTCGTGTTCATTTTGCGTTCGAAGGATCCTGGTCGCGGATCGTATTTAGCGGGGCGGAAAGGAAGGTCTGGACGTTCGGTCCTTACCATCGGTCCGAAAGGTTAAAGCCACAAGTGGCGCCCAAAGCCCAAGCGATGGTGGCCCCGGCGGTCATAATCTTCTCGCTCAATATTCTGAGCGCCGTCGTCACGCTCCTCACCAGTTACTTCGCCTATAGGGCCAACAGGCTGTTGGAGAATTCTGTCCTCAGGGCGATAAGTATAGGGTTCATGCTTCTCGGAATCGGGCTGGTCGCCGACGCTGGGACTTCCCTGGTCTCTGGCAAGACGCTTGTTGAATCCTTTGCTGATAGAATTTTGATTCTTTTCGCCTCTTTCACTTACCTAGCCGTTCAGATGGTCGCCTACTTGGTCATCGCCGTTGGCTATGCCCGCGCAGCCTATGGAAGGAAAGGACAGATGGTTGCGCCGGTAGCCCTTGCAGGTTCTGCCCTGGCAGGCCTCTACAGTTTCTCGCTCTTGAGTTACTTCGTGGCCCTCATCCTGCTTGCCTTCGTCGTATTCCAGGGATTGCTGATGCGCTCAAGGGAGAAGAGCGGATTCTCGAGCATCGTGCTGCTGGCTTTCACTCTAGTCCTTTTGGCTCACGTGATCCTGCTTGTTTCGGTGGCAACCCTTGGGGGCAACCTCTTCCTGATTGGTACAAGCGTGCAGTTTCTCGGTTTCGTTTCTTTGCTCGTGTTCGTAGTAAGGAGCGAAATAGTTGGCTCAACCTGAGAAGCAGAGGAGCGTTCTCAGGATCAACCTAGACATCCTCAACGCCGTCAGGGATGAAGGGGACGCAAAGCCCACGCACATCCTTTACAAGGCGAACCTTTCTCATGAGAGGCTCGTCAAGTACCTTGACGAGCTGACATCGAAGGGTCTCATCGAAGTCACCCAGGAAGGAGAGAACAGGACCTACAAGCTCACTACAAAAGGGGTAAGCTTTCTCATAGAAATGAGAAGGGCCGAGTCTTTCGTACATGGCTTTGGCCTCGCAATCTGAATTCTGAGCACGAGGCTTTATCTTCAAGCGATTGCTGCGAACAACGTTGTCCGCGAGCGAACGGAGACTGGCGGCAATCATGTTCACCGACATGGTTGGTTATACCGCTCTAGGACAGAGAAACGAATCGCTTGCTCTTGCCTTGGTGGAAGAACAGAGCAACATTGTCAGGCCGATTCTGAGCCGGCACCACGGGAGAGAGGTCAAGACAATAGGAGACGCGTTTCTGGTTGAGTTCCCGAATGCCATTGACGCAGTCAGATGTGCTTACGACATTCAGAGAACGATGCGGGAGTTGGCCCCTTCCTTGGACCCAGAGAGGAGGATCCATCTCCGGGTAGGGATCCATGTCGGTGAAGTGGTGGAGTCGAACGGAGACATCTTCGGAGACGCCGTCAACCTTGCCTCGAGGATTGAACCTCTGTCGGAGGACGGAGGAGTCTGCATCACGCGACAGGTATACGATCAGGTCCAGAACAAGTTTGAACTCCCGCTCGAAAGCCTCGGACCGAAGGCCCTGAAGAACATCTCAGCTCTCCTTGAAGTATTCAGAGTCGTAATGCCTTGGACCAGCGAAGAGCTCATGGAGACGGGAGCCGCCAAAAAGAGAATCGCAGTCCTTCCCTTTTCGAACATGAGCCCCGATCCTGCCGATGAATTCTTCGCCGAGGGGCTGACCGAGGATATGATAACGGAATTGTCTGCAATTCCAGGTCTGGGTGTAGTAGCTCGGACCTCCGTAATGAAGTACAAAGGAGCGGGGAAGGGCATCAGAGAAATCGCGAAGGATCTGGGAGTTGCGGCAATTATTGAGGGTAGCGTTAGAAAGTCGGGGAACAAAATACGAATAGTGGCGCAGCTCATAAATGCGAAAAATGAGGAACACCTATGGGCGTCCAAGTACGATAGGGAGCTGAACGACATTTTTGAAGTGCAGTCAGAAATCGCCCAGAGCATCGCCAAAACTCTGGCGCTTAGGCTTGTGCCGAAACCAGAGGAGGTTGCACGTCCGGAGAACATCGAAGCGTTCACCCTTTGCTTGAAGGCACACACCCTCTTACACACCAGAACAAGGGGCGGAAATGACCAGGCGATTCTCCTGTTCAATGAAGCGCTGAAGGTCGACCCATATTCCGCCAGGGCGAACGCAGGCCTTGCCGACTGCTACCATGTGGCTGCCGACTGGAGGTACAAGGACTTCGAGGAGGGCGAGTCAAAGGCGAAAGAGTACGCCATGAAGGCACTCGAACTTGCTCCCAACCTGGCCGAGGCCCACGCCACGCTTGGGTCAATATTGTACTTAGAGAGGAGGAATTATGCTGCCGCCGAGTCAGAGCTCAAGACCGCAATCTCCCTGAACCCCAGCTATGCGCCTGCCCATCAATGGTACGCAGACCTCCTACTGGAACTTGGGAGGCCCGACGAAGCAAAGATTGAAACCATGAAGGCGATGGAACTGGACCCGTTTTCACCCGTGATCGGGCTCCAACTGGCCTGGTTCTATTACTACACTGGTAGGACCAGCGAGGCCGAAACCGAAACTACCCGTCTCGTCAGGGCGGAGCCGGGACTCGCAAGCGCATATGCGGCGCGAGCATATTTCCGCGCCCAGAGAGGCGAAAAGGCGGGTGCCAAATCGGACATCGAAATGCATCACAATCTCACAGATGACGAGTGCGCCTACCTAGTCTATAGCGCAACTGTGGAGGCTCTGGTCGACGATAGGAATGCTGCGGCGTCTCATATGAAGGAGGCCTTGCCATTGATTGAGGAGAGCTGGAGTCCCAGCGCTGCCTCACCGTGCTGGTACTACGCAATCATTGGAGACAGAGAGGAATTCTTCAGGTGGGTCGCATGGTCCACAGACCATAGAGCGATCCTGCCGAAGTCTCTAAAATACGACCACGTCCTCCTGAATATGAACAGCGACCCGCGTTACCAGGAACTATTCAAGAGATTCAATCTCCCAGCCTGAGTCAGTCTTAGAAATCAGGACCAATCGACAAATCCTTCATCCCGCTTGTCAACTTTAATAGGAGAGCAGGAGGTCCGACCAAACGTGCCGAGGTACCTCGACATCCACAAGAACCTGAAGAACGTGACGATGAAGGAGCTCGATGAGGCTCACCAGAAGGACCTCAAGATACAAGATAAGTACGGGGTGAACTTCTTGAGGTATTGGCTGGATGACAAAGGAGAAACAGCATTCTGTCTCTCGGTTGCTCCCAATCGCGAGGCCCCCGTTGAATGCCACCGTGCATCTCACGGGCTCCTGCCGGACGAGATATTCGAGATCACTGAAGGCGGAGCCGTCTGATTTCCGATTTCGGATGACCCTTTACGGATTCGTTAATCAAATCTCAAGATTGTTTCTGCTTCGTCGACCTGTTAGAATTGACGTAGATCCCCGTGACAATCAGGGCCCCTCCCGTCACCAGGAACAAGCTGACTTGCTCAGAGAGTAACAGGACTCCCATTATTGATGTCAAGACTGGTACCACAAGTTGCGAGATACCGCCCTGGGAGGCCCTCAGCCGCCTGAGCGTCCAGTTCCACAATACATAGCTTAGGGCGGTGCTAATGGCACCCATGAAAAGCGCAAGACCTAGGGCGTAAGACGAGATCCCTGTCCAGGCGCTGCTGCCCAAGACGGGAATGGACACCGGTATGAGGACGATGCAGACGATGCCAAGGACGAAGAAGGTGCCGTAGGAATAGCCAAACGGATTCTTGAACGTGCGGCCATAGACACTGTACAGACCCCACGATATTCCTGTCGCAGCCATTAGAAGAACTCCCTGAGGAGAGACGGAACTTATGCGACCGAACACGATGACGAGAACGCCGATGATGCCCAGGGCCTGACCCAGGGCCAGTCGAACGGTTGGCCTTTCTCGGTCTCGGACTACTGAATACGAGCTCATCGTCAATACGACGAAACTGTAGAATACAAGCGCACCCGCGGCGGCTGGAATGAAGCTGTAGCCATACGAAATCGAAAAGGCGTATGCACCCAGGAACACTCCACCAAGCACGTCTCGCTTCGAGAACCTATTACCCTCGAAGCCCAACCGACCCGATTTCGCAATCAGAACCAACACAGCGAATCCACTTAGGAATCTGATAATGGTGAGCGGGAAGGGAAGAACGTAACTGCCGAGGACCAAATACCGCGTAATCACACTATTGGCAGCGAAGCACAGCATCACGATGGCAATGGAGAAGACCGTTACGAAAGTGGAGGACAAGCCAGAACGGACCAAGAAGTTGGGTCCAACGGAATAAGCCCTGATAATTAGCTTTCAAGCCAAAGATGAAGTTCGAACCATAAAGCATCAAGCTCGTCACGGTCACAGGTTCTCTTTCGGGGCAAATCAGCTCCCATGGTCGTTAAACGGCGCATTGGAGGTGTTGGAACACGAAACAAAAAGTTGCCCGTTGGGAGGACCAGCGGGCAACCAGGCCGTTCTAGACCAGAGACGTGCGCGCCTTTGCGTAGGTGTGCTTGTTCTGGCGTTTCTTCATCTTCTTGACGCGAGCCATTTGCGTCATACCCATGGGTGCGAACCAAATTAGAGATTCTTACCACTGCAGGATTCCAGGGTGGTAATTCACCGCATTGCTCCGATGGAAGTGCAGAATGCCCGGACCATCGCGATCAAGTCCATTCGTGCAGAGGATCGGCCCAGAGTCATTGTTCCCAACATTTTCCTGCCCGACTGGTTTCGGAGTCCCGGGACTTGGCCTCGGGAGTTCTTATGTCATTCAAACAAAGGGGGATCGCCCACGGGTCGACCGTGGGCGGCGTTTCTCTTACACCAGAGACTGACGGGTCTTCGCCATCATCCGCTTGTTCTGGCGTTTCTTCAGCTTCTTGACTGAGGCCATGGCCTCACCATTCAGACGCGAGACAATTGGGGGTTCCTACCACTGGCCGTCAGCGCAGTGGTAGGCTTCTCGCTAGGAGACGTGATGCTGCCGTTCGCGATTGCTTCAGCAACTTTGGCGGGATGCTCGACCAAGAGCAGCCTGTAGATGCTGTCCCGCCGCACCAGCCCAAGCTTGATCAGTCTGTCGCAGGACTCAGAGGAATCCTGGGGGTGCATCTTCTTCCTAGATAGCTCATTGACCAAAACGTCCCGGCTCACCGCTCCGAGTCTTGCAAGTGCACGGTACAGCAGTGTGTCTACCCGACTGAATCCTATTTCCTGGAGTTTCGCTGAAGTGTCGGCGACGAGCCTCTTCATCCTCGGGAGCACATCTTCTAGAGGCTTTCCCTTCTCCCACACTTTTTCGAAATGATCCAGGAAAATGGACGCCGCAGCCTTTGACTCCATGGCGAGGGCCACGGAGCCGTACGCGGATGACGCTGGGTCGTGCAAGTTAAGGAGAACTGAGCGGCCGTCGACGAGCAGGAACTTCTCAGTTATGTCTCCCGCGTTTTCGATGTACCTTCGCTCGGGGGGTTCTTCCACCACCAGGCCCGAGAAGGAAGGAATTTCTCCCTCGAGGCTAAGCCAGTTCATCTTCACCTTCCGATCGAGCGCGTCGTAGAGGTATCTCCGGTTCTCCATCCCCACGATGTAGAAGGGGTCGAGCGGCTCCCCGTCTCCAAGACTTGGAGGCTTGGTAATCCTCATGACGGTCGACTTCGAATCCCTGATGAGTCCGATCAGGGCCTCTTCTATGCCCTCCCTGGTCTGAAGCACCCAGACCCTGTCCCGGGTGACGGACCCCTCCAACCGCTTGGCCGGGAAGCTGCTCGTGAGATAGGCGTAGGCCTCCTGGAGACGCTCCAGCCTCCCCTGGGCCTCTTGCTGAATCCTGACTGCACCCTCCTGTATCTTCTTCTTCTCCGCGCCATACCTGGGCCCAAGGACTTTGGCGGGGGAGACGGGGACGTAGGTCGCAGGGGACCCTGGGGTGGCCATCGCGAGCCCCTTCTTTGATAGGCTCTCAAGAACATCGTAGGTTCTGCTCTGGGGTATCAGAGCGGTCTGGCCCACCCCCTTCGCAGTCAACTCTCTCGCTTTCACGAGGGCCAAGTAGGCCCTCGACTCGTAGAGATTCAGCCCCATTATCCTGAGGTGGGCGACGGCCTCCTCTTCGTTTATCACTGCTCTCTGCACCGCAGGTGGCGACCTATAGACCCGGCTAATCCCACGCCGACAGGCTCCGCGCGCTTCGCCACTAATTAACGAAACGCCTCCCGTGGAACTTAATAATCAAACCCCTCTGCCGCAACTCTCGAGGAAGTTTGGGCGAAGCACAGGACCCCGCTGAGCTGTTCGGGACCGTCCCTCTCTTCAGAGGACTGGGGAGAGATGAGCTGACCGACGTAGCGAAGCTCTCAAAGAGGATGGAATTCAAAGGAGGCGAGACCATAGTAAAGGAGGGAGACGCCGGGCTCGGCTTCTACGTGATCGTGAAGGGTGCGGCATCGGTCAAGCGTAAGGGCAGAGAAGTTGCCAAGCTCGGAAGGGGAAGTTTCTTTGGAGAGATGTCCCTCCTCGACAGCCAGCCGAGGTCCGCGGACGTCGTGGCCACCGAACCTACCACATGCCTCGTTCTGCTGCGATGGAACTTCTGGTCTCTCGTCTCAAAGAACAAGAACGTAGTCAGGGGGCTCCTGGAGGAGATGGCGAGGCGGCTTCGTGCGAGCAACGAAGCCCTCAGCGAATAGGCATCTCTCGTCGTGTCCTTGTCTCAGGGATTTCACCAATGAAAATCGTGTTTCACCACTGAAAATCAAGGCAAGAAGGGTTTAGAACAGCAGCAAGGGTGCGCCTGACGACATTTGGCCAAGGGCTCGAGAGACGTTAGCGCCATCTATGAGCTCCTCTATAACCCGAACTACCTGCCCCGCCGGTCTACCAGAGCCCACATCGAGAGCCTGACCGTCGACGGAAAGCCTGCATACGTGCTCATGAAACAGGCTGAAGGGGAGTACTACGATGTTGACCCGTCAACCAACATCATCTGGAACCTGATGGACGGCAACAGGACAGTCAAGGAGGTCT
>DATDGE010000173.1:0-2493 GCA_036522255.1 Nitrososphaerales archaeon
CCCAAGCAAGAAGGCGGACAGTCATCGTACTTCAAGACGAGATGAGGCGGGTCCTAGACGCAACCAGAGTTCTCCTTGAGGAGTTCAACGGTCTCACCAAAGGCGACAAGCCGCAAGTGGGCGCGGCCATGGAAAGAGTGAAGCAGGCCGAAGAAGACGTCGCGACCCTCAGGACCGCCCTGATCAGGGAGCTGTCTCAAGTCGGGACCCTCCTCGTCAACAGAGAGGACATCCTCCGAACTTCGTTTGCAGTGGAAGGAATTTTCGGTCACCTAGGCGGCATCGCATTCCGAATGTCCCAGATTTCGCGAGCTTCCGCGAAGGACAAGAAGTACAGGGAAGCGGTCGTAGAGCTGCTCGGGCTCCTCATCGACGGAGTATCCAAGCTGAACGAAAGCATCCGTGCGCTGTCCCTCAACCCTGACCAGTCCATCCAGATGGCATCCCAGGTACTGCGAATAGAGGCCTCAATCGACAACGCCTACCGCGAGGCCCTGGCGATGGTCATGAAGAACGCGACCAATGTCAAAGAACTGATCGCAGAAAAGGAACTTGTTGAATCGATAGAGAACTGCGCGGACGCCATGCTTGCCGCGGCCGCCGCAGGCACCATCCTTGCGCTAGGAATGGAACCATGCCGAAGAAGGCGAAGGGAAGGCTCTTCGAAAACAGAATCGTTGTGTGGGACATCGAAGCCTCGAGGAGGCTCTTCAAGGAAGGCTACTACGGCAAGCCGCTGGGGATCCCGAAGCCGAAGGACTTCGAGTTCGACGCTCCCCTGATTCTAGACCTGATGGAGGGGTACTTTCTCATGACAAAGAAGGTGGTGGATATCGAAGACCACTCCGGAAAAGAACTCTCTCTCAAGCAGCTTCATGGCATCTGCGAAACCTCATACACCGACTTCGCCGAGAAATTCCTGGTATACAAGAAGCTCAGGGAGGCGGGATATGTCGTCACCCCAGGGATCAAATTCGGCTCAGACTTCGCCGTCTATGAGCACGGGCCCGGGATCGACCACGCCCCGTACATTATCCAGGTCATGGCACCAGACTCGAAGATCACCGCGACTTCGATGGTCAGGTCCGGGAGGTTGGCCACCACTGTGAGGAAGCAGTTCATCATCGCCATCCCGAGCACGGAAGGCAAGTCGATTGAATTTCTCAGATACGACTGGTGGCGTGCCTAGGGTGGACTCCTTGCAGGAGGGACAGCCAAAACCCGACGCCCTTCCTTCTGAACCCATCACGGCCGACTCCTGGGTCCTGGTGTACAGGGACAGGAGGCGTAGATGGCTGGTCAGACCCAGGGATACGCCAAAGCTACACACGCATCTTGGCATCCTTGACGTCTCCAGCATCGTCGGCAAGGAGTATGGCCTCACGGTCACCACCACCTTGGGAGACGAGCTGACAATACTGAGACCAACCATCGAGGACCTGGTGATGAAATTGGCCCGCAAAACACAGGTGATCTATCCGAAGGACCTTGGGCTGATCGCGGTCAAGCTCGGGGTACACGCCGGGTCAAAGATAGTCGAGACGGGGACCGGGAGCGGCGCCACCACTGCTCTCATGGCCTATCTCGTTCAGCCGACTGGAATGGTCTACACCTACGACCTGAACCCCGAGTTCCAAGAAGTCGCCAGGAAGAACATCGAGAGGCTCGGCTTTTCCGCCTTCGTGACGTTCAAGATCGCCGACTCGAAGTTGGGTTTCTCAGAATCTGGGATGGACGCCGGCATACTTGACGTCGGCGACCCGTGGGAGGTCGTCCGGAGCATGAGGGAGAGCCTCAAGCCGTCCGCCCCCATGGCCGCGGTCACGCCGACTATGAATCAAGCTGAGAAATTGGTGGCGAAGATGAAGGAGGAAGGGTTCGTGAACATCGAGACCATCGAGATTCTATTGAGGCATCTCGAGGCGAGGGTCGGGATGACAAGGCCCTCCAACATAATGGTCGGACATACGGCCTATCTCACGTTCGGTAGGACGACCCTCGGTCCCCGCGAAACATCATAACAGTATTACCGTTTTATAAAACCACGTTAAGAGCACTGTAGCGGCTCTCGCGGGGTGCGAAATTGTGGCGGGCGGGACGGCGTTCGAAGTCATGCGGGCTCGAATATCTGCTGCAAGCCAGGGGTTGGTGCCTATTAGTAGCGTTACAGCGAGTTTCGGCGTTCGAACCCGGTGGGGTCCGGACCCATAATGGGCTCGAATCCTCTCTGAGCGGGCAAGCACTCTATGGATAGTGAAAAGATGGTCCTAGCCGAGATCCTCTCGCGGTTTCAACTGGCCTGCTCCCACTAATCCCTTGGGCAAAGGGACCCATGGACACTAGTCATCGGGTTAGGGGAAAGGATTAGTATCACAGCGTCTTCTGTTTCCAAGAAGGCATTGACGGGCTTCCGGCCGCAAGCTGCCGGGCGAATCATCCTGGGGGCGGTTCTGATATTCATTCTGGTGGCACCTACGTTTGTGGTATCGGCTG
>DATDGE010000174.1:0-1920 GCA_036522255.1 Nitrososphaerales archaeon
GCTTCGGCGGCTCGGTGAAAGTGTCGAGGGCCTGAATTAATATCGGCCCCTTGTACCAGGGCATGTTCGTCGACGGCTTCACCAGATTCTCTCCCGTCCAGCCTGAGACAGGGATGAAGTTGATCTTAGACGTATTGTATCCTACGGTCTTCAACAGGGTCTCGATGTCCTGCTTGGCCTCGTTGTACCTTTGCTCGGAATACTTCACCGTCTGGTCGTCCATCTTGTTGATGCAGACCACCATCTGGGTTACCCCAAGAGTCCTCAGCAGGAACGCGTGCTCCCTTGCCTGGCCGCCTGGGCCCAGCGCCACGTCGGCCTCTCCTTTCTTCGCAGAGACTACGAGAACTGCGGCGTCGGCTTCGGAGGCGCCTGTGATCATGTTCTTGATGAAGTCGCGGTGTCCTGGCGCGTCGATTAGAGTGTAGAAGTACTTCGGGGTCTCGAACCTTTGAAAGGCAAGGTCGATGGTGACACCTCTTTCCCTTTCGTCCTTCAGCTGGTCAAGCACCCAAGCATACTTGAAAGAGTCCCCTGCTCCCGTCTTCTCGGACTCCTTCGCGAACTCTTCGATCGTTCTTTGATCGACCACGCCTAGGTCGAAGAGGAAGTGCCCCATGGACGTGCTCTTTCCGTGGTCCACGTGACCGGTTACAATCAGGTTAAGGTGAGGCTTATTTGCCATACTAAGTCACTCGTTACAAGAGAAAGACCGCGTCCGACTATATTTAAGTTTAGCGACATGAAACGATGAGCGAGAGGTGGACGAATCGCGAATTCTCGGGCGACCAAAGTCGGAAGAATACTGGGAGAAGCGCTATCGCGAAGGCGGAAAGAGCGGCCAGGGCTCGGTCGGGCTGGCAAGGGATTGGAAATGGTCGGTAATCAAGAAGCATGTTTCGCAGGTCGAGGACGTGGTGGACGTCGGGTGCGGCGACCTATCATTCTGGGAGGGCAGGACGTGCGAGCGATACATCGGGGTCGACATCTCTCCTCACATCATCGCGCGCAACGCGGAGAGAAGACCGGAATGGGCATTCGTTTCTTCGCCCGCGGAAAAACTCCTACCACTGAAGGGTAGAGTGGTGCTCTGCCTTGACGTGTTGTTCCACATACTCGACGATGAAACGGCAAAGAGGATCATGGAAAACCTGTGCGAGTACTCAAGCGAGTGGGTGGTGATTCACGCGTGGTGGCGGAACCCATTCGAGGGGAAGGTAAACGACGGAATCTACCAGGCATACCGGCCGCTCGATAAGGCCCTCTTTACCGGGAGAGGGTTCGACCTCGTTGAGGAAACTCCAGCCCCCGAGGAGGTAAACCCGTACGGCGCCATGTATATCTTCAGAAAGAAAGCTAAGAGTTAACCTAACGTGATGATCCTCACAGTTTCGGGTCAAAAGAAGCGGCGTGAGACGCGTCGAACCCCGCGCCTCCAGACTCTGCGTGTAAGCCTTTGCAGGACTTAGTTCGATGACAGGTAGCTCCAGAGGATGACGCCCACGAGCATCATCATGGACCCGGCTAGTCCAGTGATGAGCGCACCGGCGACGTCAGCGCTTACCCCGAAGTTTCGGATGAAGTTGACGACGGGTTCCCTGACGAGCCAGGCGAAGAAGCCGAGGGTGTAGCCTAGGAGCCAGAATGCGACCAGGACGATTTTTCTTCCCATGCTGTATCGATGGTCAATATCAGCCTCAAAGTCGGTAAATGGGAGGGAGATAGGATTACTTTACGGCTTGGTTGAATTGTTTAGACGAAAATGCCGACGACTGACAGGAGGTAGGTAGTTGCGACGCTGGTGCATGCCCCAACGACAAGGCATAGGATCTCCTCGGCCATCCCGCGCTTCCCGTGCTCGGTATAGTCATCTCTGATGCAAGCGCCCAGCAGGCTGCCGAATATCGAACCAGGGTCCTG
>DATDGE010000175.1:0-4813 GCA_036522255.1 Nitrososphaerales archaeon
TCGGCCTGGCCGAGTTGCCTTTGGGCCTCCGATTTCCTTTCGTCAAACTTCGAAATCCCTACGACACCTTCGATAACCCTCCTCTTTTCCTCCGGCGTCAAGTCAGCCATTTTCGTGGCAGCGCCCTGGGCCACGACATTGAATCCCCCGGGAGAAAGACCTGCGAGGTCGATTATGTCCATGAGTGCGCCTCTGGTCGTCTTCCGCCCGTTGATGTAGTAGCTGTTGTCCCCGTCCTCCTTCAGCTCTCTGGTCACCGTCACCAGGTCCGTGTCGATGGGGATTGCCCGGTCGGCGTTGTCGAACTGGATGCTCACACGGCAAGAGCTCGGTTTGCCTGGGTTGGAGGGGTCATCGGTCTTTGGCTCAAATATGAGGCCTGAGAGACGCCCGTTGGCTGCCCTGAGCGCCTTCGGTGAGTTCTCTCCGATGGCAAATGTTATCGCGTCAGCGAGGTTCGACTTGCCGCTCCCGTTCGGACCTGTTATGACCGTGAAACCTTTCTCGAAGTTGACCACAACGGTCCTGGGGCCCGCAGACTTGAAGCCGCGCATTTCCAGCCGTCGAATATACGTCACAGACCGAATTGCCCCGACTGGAAGACACGTTAGAGAATGGATATAAGCGCTTGGTTTTTGGAGAGCAAGAAGTTGACGGTTTACGCCCAACGGCGTAAGAGACTGCTCTCCCTTGCCCGGGGGAAACAGGTCGTCACCATGACCGCGGCCAACACGTTCTGGCTCACCGATTTCTGGGGCGGCGGGGCTGCAATCGTCCTTCCTGACAAGACTGTGGTCGTAACTAGCCCTCTGGAGGCAGATAGGGCAGAGGAAGAGGGAGAGGAGGTCGAGGTGGTCGTAGTCAAGGGATGGAAGGACGTCCCGCGTACTATCATGAAGCGAATCCATGGCAAAGAGGGGGTCACAGACGACGACACTCCGTTTCAGGGGGAAGCCGGGGTGAAGGCTGACCAGGGCCTCTTTCACAAGGCGAGACGGGTCAAGGATAAAGTCGAAGTTGACAGAATCCGTAGAGCCTCGATTGGTCTAGATAGCATATTCGAGGCCCTACCTCACGAGCTCAGGGAGGGGAGGACCGAGTGGGAGGTCGCAGGTGAGATCATGAAGATGGCCACGGCATCCGGATTGACCCCGTCGGGTTCAGATTCGGCCTTGAGCCCGGTCATTGTAGCTTCGGGAGAAAACGGCTCTCTGCCTCATTCAGAATTGACCCAGAGGAGGCTCAAGCACGGAGACACGGTTGTTGTCGACATTTTCTTCAGGTTCGAAGGCTACAATTCGGATTCTACCCGGACGTTTGCCATAGGCACGCCAAGCGCCGAGATGAAGAGGAACTACTCCGTGGTCCGCGAGGCGCAGGAGAGGGCCCTGGAGCTGGCGACCAGTGGATCTGTCTGCTCAGACATGAACGAGGCTGCGGTCGGCGTCCTCCGGAAAAATGGTCTGGATAAATTTCTGAACCATGGCGTTGGTCACGGAGTGGGCATCGACATCCACGAGCTTCCGAGCATTTCGAAGGGTAACAAGACAACGCTGTTGGAAAATGATGTAATCACCGACGAGCCGGGGGTTTACTTTCCCGGGAAGTACGGGATTAGAATCGAAGACACCCTGGTCGTCGGCCGGCGCCCGGAACTCCTGACAAAGTTCACGAAGGAACTGATTGCCTGCCGTTAGGGGCGGACCAGTCCCGCCTTTCGGTTCCCAACTTCGAATGTATCGACCCGAATCGCCCTGCTCAGATTCGTAAGCGATTTCGCAACTCGGCTGGAAGCATCACGGTCAACAATGGCGTGGACCGAGTAACCGATCATGTTCTGACTTGCGTACTTCGCTCCTGAGGACTTCGCCGCTTTTATCATTCTCTTGATTTCGATGGATTCGAGCCCCAGATTTCTCGAGAAAAGTTCCCCTTCCCGCGCCAAAGTATCGAGGGTAGGATCTGCAATGAAAGTCTTCAACGCCTCACTCCCGAACCTGTTTATCTTATCGCTGATTGGCTTGGAAGAGAGTGCGTCTCTCTTGTTGAAGGGGGCCAAGTACCCCGTTACGATTCTCGTTTCCCGGGGGACATCCACGGTGATGAATTTGGCTACGCCAGGCTCCCCCGGTACCGTTATTGCCCCGGCGCCCGCCGAGTCGTAGATGACCGAGACAGTGCCCAGCCCCGTCGATTCGATGATTTCCGCCCTGTGGGCGAAAAGGCCCAGTTCGCTTTTGGTGGCCTTGATGTTGGTCGCCGCGGCAACCGCGTAGACGGCAGACACAGCGCCCGCTGCGCTTGCCCCGAACCCGGCCCCGATGGGTGTCTCAACCAACTGATCGAGTTTGATTCCTCCAGGCTTGGGATTCTCTCCTGCGAGCAACAGTTCCACCGAGCGCCGAGTTGTCCTTGCATTGTACGTCTTGTCCCCGTTGACAGTCGTGGAAACTTTCATTTTTCCTCCACCGGTCACAGTTGCCTTCGTTCGGGTCCCCTTGGAGAGGATGTAGCCTCCACCAGTGGCGCCGGTGGCTTGAGGAGAAGAGTTGTAGTTGATTTCGAAGAAATTCGTGATCGCGGACGGCGCGAAGGCCTCAGCCGATCTAAGGTGAAGCGTTCTTCGAGCCCGCCCTTGAACCAGCTATCATACTGGAAAAAGGTCCGAAGACAAGGACAAGAACAGCTGCAATGGCAAAGTATCCTAGCCCCGGAGTCGTTGCGACCGATGTTGGAGAGATGAGGAATATCACTGCGCCGAAGGCAGCATAGAGGAATGCGAAGACGACGGCGTACAAAGTCTGCATCCCACCGATTGAGCTCGACCAGGCCGGATAATTGGTCAGTATCCTCGACCTGCCGAATAGCGGGCGGACGGCTCTGACCAGTATCGGGACAGCGATCAAGATCGCCGGAATCGAAGTCGTGTTCCAGAATACGGTGAGCCCCAGGATGGCAGAGGATGGGAGAGTCACTCCTAGAGCAAATGGTATGAAAAAGTAGACGTTGACGGCCGCAATCAGGTTCCCCAATGTCACGAAGGCAACCGTCCCTGCGACAAATGCTGGCCATGATTTGTACTTCTTGACGAACCAACCGAATAGGAGGAAGGCCACAAAGTTCGCCGGAACGCCCGCAAGCAAGCTGAGGACGGGGTTGGTCCTAACGAAGATGTCCCCCACGAAGGTCCCGAGCCCGGCCCCGATTGCAACAGAGATAGTGTCAGCGGTGACAGCCATGAAGGCTGGAAGGAAGATTCCGATCAGCAACTGCCCGACGCCCCAAGGCGTCTGAATGCCTGCCGTGATCCACTTTCCGAACGTATAGAGAATGGCCGTGAGTGCGATTATCGCAACCCTGGCTGGAAGATTAACTTCAGAAGAGACCGTCAAGTCAGCCACGTTAGACAAGTAATCGGATTCAATATATCAATATGCACTCTAAAATCTATAGAGATGTCTATGTTTAGTCCCCATCGCTCGCCGATTCTCCTGTTGGGACGCCAGGAGAGTCGCTGCAGACACGGACGAGGGCGGCTAGGTCGATTTATTCCGCGGCTAGCGGAGCATGCGCAGTTCGGGCGAGGGATATCGCCCGTGGGCGACGCCGATAATCTCTAGTGGGCGGAAGCAGCAATGACAGGCGGCGCTGCGGCCTTGACCGCATTCGAGCTCAATTCTGTCATGACGTCATCGCAGACGCTGCAGAGTGGGATGGGCGGGTAGCCGTTCACTTGCAGGACCAAAATGCCCCTTTTCGGCTTGGTGTTCATTTCCTTTCTCCTGGCCATGTCGAGGAGCTGGGCCTGTATATCATAGTACAGTGTACCTACTGCGAGCATGAACTCCAGTCCGTCAAATAGCTTCAGTCCCTCGAAGCCTTGCTTGTATGCCTTGGAGTCAGTCCCCCTGTTCCCGTCACTCCCGAGATACCTGCCCCACTTCGATTCGAACTGGGTCACCATTCTACTCAGCGTGTCCCGGTCTGCCTTTTCGAAATGCGAAAGAGCGCCATAGCCTGGTACTTCCCCGCTTCCCTTTCGGAGAATCAGGGCCACGTTTTCGAGCCAGTCAACCGTCAGCTTCTTCGCGTCCGCGATCTCTCCCAGCAGTTTGCTCGGAGTGGCGATCTCGCCCAGAAGTCCGCCAGCAATCCGAATGGACGGGAACTGGTCGGGGTTCGAAATCACGAATCTGAAGTCAAATTCCTTGAGTTCTTTGGGGATGCCCTTCTTCCACGCATCGGACGATTGGATGAATTCAGCCCTGAAACGGACGACCTGAGACATCTGCGGTAGAATCTCTCTTTCCCGAAGCGTCTCTACGTCAGCGAAAGTCGAGACTTCGGCCTCAGACCTGTGGCAGACCCAGCAGCGTAACTCTTCTGACATAGTTCTAAGGACCCCTTCCAATTGATTAAAGGATTGTTTCCTTTTTTGGGGAGATAATATGGAGCTTTCTTCCAAATAGCCAGTATCCCACGGTGGGCGGCCTCTAGCGCTGCGGGAGCGATTGAGCCTCTCGGAGAAGCGTCTGTATGGATGTATGGATATTGGTGAATTGATGAATTGGTTTGATTCTCCGCGGCCTACCGGGCGAGGAAGTGGCTGAGGTTGGGTCCAGGCCTTTCAATTTCTCGTCGTGCTAACGTCTTATCTTGATTAGGCAGGGGTAATCGGGTTTGCGTTCCCCTTTGAGACGACATCGATATGCTGGATTCCTGTTGTCGACGGAGTTTCTAGGTGTGGTGCTTTTCGTGTTCGCCGCGGGGCTTCCGCCTTTCGACGATGTTGCCGAAATCGACCTTACGCTCC
>DATDGE010000176.1:0-1648 GCA_036522255.1 Nitrososphaerales archaeon
GGTTTGAATCCCTCCGAAGCGAATAATTTCACTGATGGTTCGTTGTCCTCCTCCACACTGGCGTACGCTTCCTTCATGTCCGCGGCAACGAAGCGCCGAAGCGAGTCCTCCAGCAGCAACTTCGCCACGCCCGACCTCCGATGGGCCCTGGCCACGGCGATGTAGTACACGTAACCCACGTTCTCCTCGAGCGTCTTCAGCATGACGAGGCCGACAGGCTTACCATCTGACATCGCAGCTCTGACTACATCTATGTCCCGAAGAGTCCCCTTCGAGGCCCTCAGGTACCATCCCTCGAAGCTTTCCTCGAGTATTCCTTCCAGGTCCTGCCTTTTCCCCAGGGGGACGTCCACGATTTCGATTCCGCTCTGTGTCGTCAGAGCCCGAACACCCTCTTCGCGTTGCGCCAGAGTATGTTCGCCTTGTCAGCTTCGTCCACCTGGAGTCTCTTGACCAGATCCAGCCCTTCTGGGAATGTCGTGATGGGGTAATCCGTTCCGAACAGGATTTTGTCAGCCCCGCCGGCGAAATAGATGGCCGCTTCGATTTTCCTGGCAAGCCAATCCGAAAACTTCTCGGCGTACGCGCCTCCGCCCGTGGTTAATCCGGACATGTCAGTGTAGACATTCGGGTGTTTGTAGATGAGCTCAGCGACGTCTTCGAACCACGGGTTGCCGAAGTGGCAGAGTACCAAGGTCAGCTCCTCTCTTTTGTTCGCAAGTCCATCGAGGCTCAGTGGGTGAGAGCTGGCGAGGTCCCCCGTGTCCGAGGCGGTGTCGCCGGTGTGGAACAGCACTGGAAGGCCCTCTGACTGGGCATAATCGTAGAGCACGTCGAATACAGGGCTTTGCGCGGTGGCCTTCACATAGCCCAGCCTGATCTTGAAGGCCTTCACTTCTTTCCGGTTCTCGTCCGCAAGGCTGACTGCCGCCTTCACCTCTTTGGCCGTTGGCTCCACTGTTACCACAGGTCTGAGCTTCCCACCGCTCTTTGCGCACAGTCTGATGACCTCCTCATTGGGCAAGGGGCCTCCTCCCTGCAGGGGCGGACTCAGCAGAAGTCCGGCTTCGACGTCGTACTTGCTCATCATGCGGAGCAGTTCATTCAGTGTATACCTCAGGCGGTGCATTTTGGCGAAGCGATTAAGGGAGTCATCGCGGCGCTCAGACAAGTGGATGTGGGCGTCTATTATCTTCTGCAACCCACTTCTCGCCACGCCCGAATCTGAATAAGGGTTGCTGCGCCATTCGACGGGACAGTCGTTGGGAAGGATGCTCGCAGAGATGGTTAAATCGGAAGTACTCTGTCTGCCTGTTCCTTGGCCGATGGAAAGCTTGGCAATTTCCTGCTCTTCATAGGACTAATGTTCGTTGGAGTCTCAATTGTGTACACTGGTATCGGATATTTGCTCGGTGGAGCTCCGACAGACGTATCTCTTGCTGTGATCGCTGTTGGCATCACCATGTTCATAGCTGGTGCGCTCCTGGCGAGACATTACCTTTGATACGGTAGAGTCAAACGACCATCTAGGAGGTAGGTCTATTTACCCACCAAACTGGGAAGCACAAAACTTGGATACCCGCTCCGAACCTGCTTCAGGCCCAGGCCAAAAGATGACTGATTCACGGCCTAGCGCTCCCTCGAGAAG
>DATDGE010000177.1:0-1955 GCA_036522255.1 Nitrososphaerales archaeon
GGTCTAATAACTGTCTATGTGTCAAGCCAGTCTCCCCATGAAATCAGGGAAGACCTGGCAACAGTCCTCAAACTCCCCGAGGACAAAGTGCGCGTCATCGTGCCAGACATGGGTGGGGCGTTCGGACAGAAAGAATTCTACCCAGAATATGCGGTCGTCTGTTTCGCATCAATGAAGGTCGGGAAGCCGGTGAAATGGTCTGAGTCCAGAACGGAGAACCTGCTGGCGGCTACCCAGGGAAGAGGACAGAAACAGTACGTGGAGGCGGCGGTCAGAAAAGACGGCAAGATCCTCGGATTGAAGGTGAAGGTGATATGCGATGGGGGTGCATACAGCTTTTGGTCCATCTCCATGCCTGAACTTACAGTGTCAATGACCCCGGGTCCCTATGACATCAAAGCGTTTCAAGGCGAAGCGATCACAGCCTTCACCAACAAGACACCGATAGGCGCCTACAGAGGGGCATCCAGGCCAGAGGCGACCTACCTGATCGAAAGGACAGTCGACGAAATTGCATCGCAATTGAAACTCGACCCTGTCAGGGTCAGGCTGAGGAACTTTGTGCCCAAGGAGAGGTTCCCCTACGAATCGCCAGGGGGATTGACCTATGACAGCGGAGACTACGAGGGCAATCTGAAGCGAGCGCTTGGACTCTCGAAGTTCGACGAATTGAGGAGATATCAGAGAGATGCGAGGTCGCTCGGACGCCTTGTTGGCATCGGCCTGATAACCTACGTAGAAGTCTGCGGCTTCGGACCCAACGATCCCCAGACCGCTGCTGTGACGGTCACCCGCAACGGAAGGGTGATTGTCGACAGTGGAACAATCCCCCATGGGCAGGGCCACCGGACTTCCTTCGCGCAAATAGTCTCCGATGAGCTAGGGATTGACGTCGAGGACATAACTGTGAGGCACGGGGACACGGCCAATCTTCCATGGTCGACGGTGACCGCGGGCAGCAGGTCGGCAGTCGTCGGTGGGACTGCGGTCCTTCTAGCTGCCAGAAAAGTGAAGGCGAAGATGAGCACCATCGCCACGAAGATGCTTGGTTCGCGTGGGGAAAGAATCGTCTTCAGGGGCGGTAAGGTCTTCCCCGAGACCTCGCCCGGGAGAAATGTTTCATTCGTGGATGTGGCTTACAAGGCATACCAGCCAGAGGAACTCCCGCGAGGCATGGAACCTTCCCTGTACGAGTATTCAGCCTATGCCCCGCCCGAGAACGTCGTTCCGTTCGGCACCCATGTGGCGATGGTGGAAATCGACCGGGAAACGGGGAAGGTGAAGATTCTGAAGTACGTAGCCGTGGACGACGTGGGGAATGTGCTCAACCCCTTGATCGTCGAAGGTCAGGTTCAGGGAGGCGTGCTCCAGGGAATCTCCCAAGCACTGTTCGAGCAGATAATCTACGATGATAACGGGACCCTGACCACAGGCACATTGTCGGATTACCTCATCCCGTCATCAGACTCGTCCCCCATGATAGAATGCTACAGAACGGAAACTCCGTCCCCCCTCAACCCACTGGGACTCAAGGGGGCTGGGGAGGTGGGCGCCATAGCTGCCACCCCTGCCATTGTCAACGCTGTCCAAGACGCGATTTCTTCATTCAAAAAAACAATTGAGGAGTTGCCGCTCACTCCACCCTACGTCTGGTCGTTGATTCGAGACGAGGGATTAGGTCACGGCGAAAGAGATGGGCTAAGTCAATGAAAGTACCGCGGGTCGGCTAAGCCCTCGCGAGTTAAGATCCGGCGCCGCTGACGGGAGAATTTGACAGCAGTTCCCGCACGGGTTACCTAAAGCTGTCGTGACCTAAGGAAGCGGGCAGTCCGAGCCTGGGCCTATCAGAGAACTGTTGATGTGGCCCGCGTTAATGACGTTGTGGAAGGCCAACAGTTGACCAGAGAAAATTGTAACGTAGAGTTCCTGAGTATTCGGGTTGAAGGCGACAAATT
>DATDGE010000178.1:0-2470 GCA_036522255.1 Nitrososphaerales archaeon
CAAGCAGTTCATGCAGGACCCGCTCCCATCTCTGATCTTCTTCCAATACGGCCCGTCGCTGCCTGACTTCCTACCACTCGCGGGCAAGGATTCCGTGGGGGCCCTGTTCCACGAATGCAGGGGCCTGCTGAGGAATTCGAGAGGATACGACTACGAAGCCCACTACTGGGCCAAGTTCAACAGCGCGCCGGCCCTGGCTGACTCAGCCCAATCGCAGGACTTCGCCTGGAATAGCTTGACGGTAGGCACGATGGCGGGAGGTTTCGGTGGAGACCAGGCTCGCAGGATGTCTGCAATCCTCAACAGCAGTGTCGACACGACCCATGCCGACTACGTAACGGTAGGCCTCGGGGGACCGTGGTCGATGCGCCCCGGCCAGATGGTCAGAGTCTGGCCCTTCGAGAAGTTCAACTTGGATCTGCCCTTCGGAGGCCCGGTTGTCACGTACCAGGTCAAGAGCAGGGTGGGAGAGAGCCCGCCTGCGGACGGCGACAGGACGATACCAAAGCCATACACGAGGCCAGGAAACGTACCGACGCGTATACTCATCGGGAGCGAGAGGGCTTCGAGCTTCTTCTTCGACCCGGCTGTCATCGCAAAGACTGGATTCCAAGAGACGGCCGATGTCTACTGGAGCCCGCTGATGCAAGAGGTGATGAAGGACGACCCGAAGGCCTTCTACACGAGCGGACAGTTCGCGTGGTCGACCGACGGCGCCACGCCAAGCTTCGCTGACGAGACCTTCGAAGAGCCCGCCTACTTCGCCAACGTAAGCGCCGCCACAAAGTCCCACATCACGCCATAGCGCGACAGCTGCGCGAGAGACAATATTACCAGCGCAAGCCATGCAATCTCCACAGAACTTTCCTGGATGAGCCTCTGGAAATTTTCACGAGTTATATAGCGCGACGGCCCGGGCACACGGAAAGTCGATAGATGGCGATTCTGGAAACGCTTAATCTCAGCAAGAGCTTCGGTTCGCTGAAGGCCGTCGCCGGACTCAGTTTTGATGTCAAGGAGAAGGAGATACAGGCGGTCGTTGGTCCCAATGGATCGGGGAAGACCACCCTCTTCAACGTCATTTCGAAGGTCCTGAACCTGGATGTTGGCACCGTGAAATTCGATGGGCACAGAATCGACAAGCTCCCATCCCACAGGATTGCCCACCTTGGTCTCGCGAGGACATTCCAGGTCCCGGCTTTCTTCAAGTCCATGACTGTCGAGGAGCAGGTCCGCCTGGCCGCCCAGTTCGGGGGAAGGAACTCCCACGACCCCTCGGCGACTGCCTCGGAGAGCCTCGCGTTCGTTGGACTTTCAGACAAGGCCAAGACGCCGGCCGACCGCCTGGACATCTACGGAAAAAAGAGGCTGATGATGGCCTCGGCCATGGCCATAAAACCCAAACTCATGATGCTTGACGAGCCACTCGCGGGCCTGAACAACCAGGAGGTAACAGAAGAACTCGGGATGGTCACAAAGATCAGAGAATCAGGAATCACCGTCATGATAATAGAGCACAACATCAGGGCGATCTTTTCCCTGGCGGACAGGGCCCTGGTGATGCATAAGGGCGAAAAAATCGCCGAGGGGTCGCCCCCTGAGGTCTCGAAGAACGCGCAGGTCGTCAAGGTCTACCTCGGAGAGGGGTACTTCTAGGAGCCGCGAACTTGCTGGTCCTAGAAAACGTCCACGCCGGCTATGGCCAAGTCGAAGTCCTAAGGGGAATAAACCTCGAGGTCAAGGCCGGAGAATATGTCGCCGTGATCGGGGCCAACGGGCACGGCAAGACGACAATCCTCAGGACGGCTTCAGGGCTCCTCAAGCCGTGGTCAGGAAAGGTCACGCTCGATGGCGAAGATGTGAGCGGGATGGCGCCGTACAAGGTCGCTCAGAAGGGCCTCATACACGTCCCCGAAGGTGCCAAGCTCTTTCCTCAGATGACGGTCCAGGAGAACCTGGCTGCCGGTGCGTTCTCCAGGACGTCCTGGCGGTCCAGACAAAAGAACCTGGAGAAAGTCTATCAGCTCTTCCCTGCCATTGCCGAAAGGAAGGGCCAACTCGCGCTCACCCTCAGTGGCGGAGAAAGGCAGGCTGTCGCGATAGCGAGAGGGATGATGGCGGAGAACGTAAAGCTGCTCATGGTCGACGAGCCGTCAGCGGGTCTGGCTCCTATCCTGATCGACGAGGTCTACAGGAAAATCGCCGAGATCAGAAAGACGGGGGTGGGAGTCCTGATTGTGGAGCAGAGCCCCAAGAGGATAGCCGACGCGGACCGCATATATTTGATCGAGAACGGCGAAGTCAGGATGCATGGCAGCGCGAAGGAAGTCCTCGAGAGCAATGAAGTGATGCAGGCTTATCTAGGAGGATAGGGAGGTCGCACACGGTTGGTTGACAGCTCACTTCTTCGCCCCCCTCTTCTTAGCGGAATAATCCTCGGCTCGCTCTACGCGCTCATGGCTATGGGCCT
>DATDGE010000179.1:0-10771 GCA_036522255.1 Nitrososphaerales archaeon
GGGATTATGGCCCTGTGACCATCCACTTTCGTGAATCCGGCAATTCTTCCGACGAACTTTGAGCCGATTATGCTTTCGTTGACAAATCTCTCCCCTCTCTTCAGCCTCCCATTCGCGTTTAGAATCGCCATCCTTCCGCAGGTTCCCGTGCCGCATGGTGATCTATCGAAAAGGTCGTTTTCTGCTATCATGATATTCTTCGCATGCGCGGGTCCGAGATCTTGGACTATAGACACACCAGATATTCCGCTAATCGTTTCGTTAGTTGGGTGATGAAGCGATCTCTTCACTTCTCTTAGCAGAAGCCTCCCTGCTGCGAGCAACTCGCCAAGTCTATTAGAGTCAAGTTCGAGTCTCAAATCTGATGCGTTCACGTAGGCGAAGTTGTTGCCTCCAAATGCAAATGAAACCGGAATCTTCCCGAGAGAGGGGACGTCTATTTTCCTATCACTATACGTGAAGGAGGGGACGTCTATTTTCCTATCACTATACGTGAAGGAGGGAACGTTTCTCACGGTCACAGACTTGACTCTGCCGCCTGAAATGGTCGCGTTTGAGTGGACAGTTCCTGCCGGAGTGTCAAACACAATTCCCCTTTTTGCTTTCTCCGCATCAACATAACCCAGTTCAACAAGCGTAGTCACCAGTCCTATGGTCCCGTGAATGCACATGTCGACGTACCCACTAAAATCGCCGAAAATCACTCCATAGTCCGCTTCCCGACTTATGGGAGGAACAAGGATTGCCGCCATTCCCGAATTGCCTCTTGGCTCCTGCATTAGGGTAGTCCTTACGAAATCGAAGTTCTTCCGGAAGAAGTCTTTCTTCTCCGACATGGTCCTGCCTTTCGGTGCTGGAGAACCTTCTATCAGCACTCTGGTGGGCATTCCGGCAGTGTGCGAATCCACGACGTGGAATGACCGATTGACATTCACGGCTGATCCCTTTCGCGGTCCTGTTCTATCGCTTCGTCACTTCCTTCCTTTTCGTTGCCCATGCATTGAATCATTTCAATGCGGACAATATATCCCTTGAATCGGTGGGACAGGCTACTTCGAGGGACGCTTCTGAGTTCGGCCGCTCTCGTTCATCTTTTTGGCGGCTGCCTTGATGGATTTTACGATATTCACATACCCGGTGCACCTGCAGAGGTTCCCTTCAATCGCTCTGCGAATCTCCCCTTCACTCGGGTTTGGGTTTCTCTGTAGGAGAAAGAGCGATGACATGAGCATCCCAGGCGTGCAGTAGCCGCACTGAAGGCCGTGGTTCTCCCAGAACGCCTCCTGGAGCGGGTGGAGCTTGTCTCCCTCGGCGAGGCCCTCGACAGTCATCAGCTCGGCCCCGTTCGCCTGGACCGCAAGCACCATGCATGATTTCACCGTCTTGCCGTTCATGAATATCGTGCAGGCGCCGCAGTGGCCGGTGTCGCATCCGATGTGCGTCCCAGTAAGATTGAGCTCGTCCCTGAGGAAATGGACAAGCAGGGCGCGCGGTTCCACAAGGCCGCTGTATTCCTTGCCGTTCACCTTGCACGTGACTTTGGCCAACTCACCTTTGAGCATGGATTTTGCGATGGTTCTCTATTCTCCTCTATGCCTTTTCCAGCTGCGCCTCTAGGCAGCCGAAGAGTTGTTTTATCGTTTTTTCCGCCTGCCCGCTCAGGAGCCTCTGTCCCACAGAGGCGATTCTGCCTCCTACCGCCGCCTCTGCGACCCACTTCATCTTCGTCTTGCCACCCTCCTCGGCCAAGTCCAAGGTCGACTTGAGGTCGATGGTGCTCCCCATTCCTGAACCGCGTGCAAGAAGCACCGCATGCTCAGGAGGCCGCTTTTCTGCAGTGGTGAAGTGCATCTTGAAGTCCCCCTTGATGAAGGAAACACCAGCTTTGATCACCGCGGTGAAATCGTCGGGGGATTTGACCTCAAGACTCTGAAGGTCCGGCATGCAGGCCGAAATGCGCTTGGGGTCGGTCAGAAAGGCGAAGACCTTGGCTCTTGGTGCTTTGACTGAAAATTCGCCTTCGAAGTGCAATTTGGTTCTATACTCGGCTGAGGGCCAGTCTGACCGCTCTTTTTGTGAATACTTTGATCATCTCGAGGCGATATTCCCTGCTCCCGTGCATGTCCGAGGGCGGGTCGGCTTCCGCGTTCGCCTCCTCGGCACCTGCAACTATTGTTTCTTCGTTGAGCTTTTTCCCCTTCAGGTGTTTTTCAGCGCTCTTCGCCCGTATGGGCGTGGGCGCGACAGCCCCAAGGGAGATGCGTATGTCTTTGCAGACATTCTTCAGGTCGACCGTCAGAGCGACCCCTACGCCCACTATCGCGAAGTCTCCTTCCCGCCGGCTATGCTTGATATATGCTGACCCGGACCGTTTTGGAAAGTAAGGAATCCGAATCTCCGTCAGAATATCGTCCTTCTTAACCGCCGTGGAGAAAGTGTCGACGAAGAAATCCGAAGACGGGATGGACCTCTGTCCCCTGGGTCCGCGGACCACGAATTTTGGGTCCAATGCCAGAAACGCTGTTGGCAAATCTGCGGCGGGGTCAGCATGGCAGCAGCTCCCCCCCACGGTGCCCCTGTTGCGAATCTGTTGATCTCCTATCTTGCTCGCCGCGTCAACAAGTA
Organism: Nitrososphaerales archaeon; assembly: GCA_036522255.1. Lineage (GTDB taxonomy): Archaea > Thermoproteota > Nitrososphaeria > Nitrososphaerales > Gagatemarchaeaceae > UBA183. The sequence continues at coordinate 2,626 of DATDGE010000179.1, forward strand.
TGGGGAAAAGACTCCCGACCACTTTGTTGCGTTCGAGGTGGTCATGAGGCGTCAAGGCCCCCACTGCGAGGTGAGTCTTCTCCTTCTTGATGTACGACAGCTCGTCCTTGACCTGGGTTATGTCGACCAGTGCGGCCGGGGCCGCGAGCCTGAGCTTCATGAGAGCAAGGAGGCTCTGGCCTCCGGCTAGGACCTTCGAATCTTCCTTATCGTGTAGAAGCTTGATTGCTTCGTTCAAAGTAGAAGGGAGGAAGTAATCAAACTTCTTCGGATACATTATCCGACAAGGGCCCCGCTGGTTATTTTAGGATTTGCCGATGCGATAGGATTTTATGAGGCATGGGTGATTTCTAGGCTAGAGCGCTGTGTCAGACCGGGCTGTCGAGATTCTCAATGTGATTGGACATGCGAAAGTCTACGACCTGGGCCAGCCATACTGGTCGGGGATGCCCGTGCACCCCGCCGACCCTCCCTTCCAGTTCTTCCTGTACCGATATCACGAACACACGAAGAAACTCTTCGACTCTATTGCACCAGGCTTTTCTGATTCGATTGGGCTGTTGGTCACCTCGATGCACGCTGGGACGCATTTCGACACACCCATTCACATGGCGCGGGACCTGAAGTCGCTGAACCAGGACCTAACCAAGTTCGAGCAGGACAAGGGCTACGTGGGCCTCCCGCCGGAGCTGAAGAGCGTCGACCAGGTCCCACCGTTGGTCAAGAGAGGGGTCCTTCTTGACGTCGCGGCCTACAAGGGCCAGGACATCCTGCCGGAGAGATACGAGATAACTCCTGAAGACCTCGACGAAACAGCGAAGCTGGAACATGTGAACATCGAGAACGACGATTGCGTCCTGATCAGGACAGGCTACTCTCGGTTTTTCACGACCGACTCAGACGCCTATCTCCACAAGTACGCCGGTCTCGGTGCAAGGGCGACCAGGTGGCTCGCCGAGAGGAAGCCAAGCATTGTCGGCATCGATAACCTTGCCGCCGGTGTGCCGAAGCCCTTCGAGATTCACAACATCCTGCTGAGCGATCATGGGATATTCATGATGAAGAGCCTGAACCTCGAAGAGCTGGGGAAAGACAAGAAGTATACCTCAGTTGTCGTGGTCCTCCCTCTGAAGATCAGGGGCGGCGAGGCCTCACTTGTCAGGCCTGTCGCGTTTGCATGAAGAGACTCACTTGCTCGAGAAGTAGGGCAGCACCTTCGTCCCGAGTAGCCGGATGCCCTCGAGGTCCTCAGGGCCTCGGCCGAAACCAAAATTGAACCTGGTCAGCCCGGACTTCATCAGGCGGGACACCTGTTCGATTATGTCGTCGGGAGTCCCCCATGGCTTGAAGGCGTCAACTGATTTCTCCGAAACCAGCGATGCGGCAAGTTTGAGGTCTCGTCTGGCGAGGGCCTCCCTGACTCCCTCTACTTCGGCCTTGTCTATTCCTACGAATTCGGTCATAGGAATCAAGTAGGGAAGATAGGGCGCCAGCGATTCTCTGGCGAGTTTGAACGCCAGGTCTCTGTCTTTTGAAACAATGCTCCCGGAAACTAGGCCGAGCTCAAGCGCGCTTGCGTCACGAGATGCGCTGTTTGCCCCGAGTTCAAGGTTTTTGCGGAGAAGGGCGATGTACTTCGGGTCCAGCACGCTGCTCACCATCACGCCTGAAACCTCTTTCATGCTCCCTGCGAGCTGGCACGTCCTGGGCCCCCAGGTCCCAACCCAGATTGGGATCCGCCTCGCTATGGAGTTGCGGCTCGAGTCCCAGCCTCTGGGAGGAACCCAGCGGAACTTGGCTTCGGACGTCAGGCTGAACTGTTCACCATGGAAATCGACGCTCTTGCCGTGAATCAGACTGTCGATTACGATTATCGCTTCGCGCAGAGCATGAATTGGGCGTTTGATTGAAAGTCCCACGACATCGTGGAACGCCCCCCTGCCGATCATCAGGAACGCTTTCCCGTTTGTTTCCTGATTCAAGTGACTGATGAATGCCGCGATGATTGCCGGGTGATAGTGAAAGGGGTTGGTGACCCCGGGACCTATGGTCAATTTCGACTTTGAGGCGCGGACGCGGGGCGCAATCCGATCCAGAACAGTCCACGCGGGTTTGAACAGCAGGTCGTCGTAGACCTGGAACATGTCAAATCCATACCGGTTCGCCAGAGTCAGGCACTTCAGATAATGACCATCCGGTTGGCTGGCCTGGAAGGCCAGACCAAATTTCATCCTCGAAGAGGTTCGCAAATGGTGTCTCCGGCCCGGCTATGCCGCGGGCATGCTGAAGCCGCCGTCGCAGATGATCGTGTTCCCTGTCATGTGAAATGAGTCCTGAGATGCTAGAAAGACGACGATGTGTGCTATGTTGTCCGGCTTCCCGATGGTTCGCAGTGGCGTGTGGTCCACAATCCACTTCCTTCTCTGGTCCGTCCAGTCTTTTCTCGCGTTCAACGAGGCCGTGTCCATGTATCCAGGGGCCACCGCATTTACCCTGACGAAGGGGGCGAGGGCCAGGGCGTACGATTTCGTGATGCCTATCACACCGTATTTTGCAGCGGCATACACTGGAGACCTCGGGCTTCCAGTTACTATGACGTTCGAGGCGACGTTGACTATGGTTCCGTTCTTCTGCTGGTCGAGCATCCTCCTCCCAAACTCATGGGTCGAGTAGAGGGTCCCCTTCACGTCCAGGCCCAGGGTCTCGTCAACGACCTCCTGGGAGAGGTCTCTCCAGGACATCATGGTTGCGGCCGTCTCGCCTGCGTTGTTGACCAGCACATCGCACCTGCCCCACTTCTCCCAGACCGTGTCTGCCAACGATTTCACCGCATCTAGGTCTCTGATGTCAGCCTGGATCGAGAAGGAATCCACGCCAAGGCCTTTGGCCTCCGCGACAACCTTCTCGGCTTCCTTTGCCGATTTTGCGTAGTTGATCGCCACGTTTGCTCCTTCTTCAGCGAGAGCGAGCGCAATGGTCCTCCCGAACCCCCGAGAGGAACCCGTCACCAGTGCGTGCTGCCCCTGTAATCTCTTTCCGGGGGGTGTGGACTTGCGCACCCAATCGACTTCTCCTTCTACCTTGACTCCGCCAGGTGCAGTCCCCCAACTCATACCTGGGCGACCTGGTCTGGACTTCTTTAATCTATGGAGAAATCCGCGGCAGACGAAGCCTAGTAGACTTCCTTGTCTTCGACGATGTGGTTTCTGAGAATCCCGATGTTCTCAATCTCAGACTCGAGGATGTCTCCCGGCTTCAAGTAGTACTTCTCAGGATTCTTCCTGAACGCGGCAACCCCAGAAACGGTGCCCGTCGTAAGGATGTCCCCCGGGTACAGAGTGACCCAGGAGTAATGCTGTACGATTTCTGCAACAGAGACCGACAGGCGGCTGGTGTTGCTTACCTGACGCTTCTGTCCGTTCACCCTGCACTCAATCTTCAGATTGTGGACGTCCCCTATGTCGTCCTTGGGCACAAAGCAGGGTCCGAACGGAGCGAAGGTGTCCATGTTCTTGCCGAAGTTCAGGAGGCCGTTCTTCATCTCCTCGCTTTGGATGTCCCGTGCAGTGATGTCGTTGAATACGGTAAAACCAGCCACTGCATCCCATCCGCTCTTCCTCGAGGTGAGATGCTTTGACTTCTTCCCGATTATGATCGCGAGTTCGATTTCGTGGTCAAGCTTTTTGGTGAACCTGGGACGAACGATGTTGTCTTCGTGGCCGACGATGGCCGACGGGCTCTTGAGGAAGGATATCCACGGCGGGATTGGGAATTCCCAACCTGAAGTCTTGCCTTCCTTCGCGTGCTCCGCGAAGTTTCCTGCGGTATGAATTATCTTCCCGGGCCGAGGGACTGGCGCCTTGAACCTGACCTTGTCAGAGCTGAAGACCACCTTCCCGCCGTCCAGCGACTCCAGTAAGTCTGGCCCCTTGTTCAGAGCAAACTTCTCTGCCTCGCGCAGGGCGGTCATTGAGGCCTTCCCGAGTCGCAACAGTTGTACCATGTCCGGTGGAATGAACTGGTCGGCGATGCTCTGTGGATAGGCCTCGCCCCTCTGAGTCAGCAGGAGTGAGAACGCGTGATTGGCGTCCATGATATATGAGCCGCCCTTGCCCGTCTCGAAGATCCCGATTCTTTCCTGGTGGTAGTACGGCTCCACAAAGGTCACCAGCTTCAAGAGAAGACGACCCCTAGAATCCAGCTAAAAAAGATGCAAGATTGGGAATACAGAGAGCGAGGATATGTTATCGTGCGGGCATACTCACAGTCGCTTTCACACGCGCACGACTATCCTTTTTCTGGACTTTCCTCGGAAGCTTGCTGACCGCGGTTGTGATCCTATCTATTGCCTCTTCGATTCTGTCTGACCCCAGTGAGATTCTGAAGTGCCCGTCTCCATGGTACGCGATGCCTGGAGCGCAGGCCACTCCTGCTTCTCTCAAAAGGTACTTGCAGAAGTCCATCGAACCCATGCCGAAAGAAGAGATTTCTGGGAAGAGCAAGTTGGTCCCTTCAGGGCTTGAAACCCTCATTCCATCCACTGAATTGAGCTTCCGGATAGCGTAGTCCCTCGCCTTCTGCAGGCGTGCGATGGTATCAGCGATGTGCCTGTCCTCGAACCCCTTGTTCAGGGCAGGGATCGCCCCTTTCTGAAGTAGGACTGGAATGCCCATGCTCGAGAATGATTGGACCATCTCCATTCCATGGATTATGTTGGCTGGGCCGATCGCGTATCCGAGCCTATAGTTCATCATGTTGAACAATTTTGAGAACGATGTTATCGAAATCAGGCGGTCCTGAACTTCGTGAAACTTCGCCATCGGCACGTAAGGCCTTCCACCATAGACCATCCTTTCGTACACCTGGTCGTGCATGATGTACAGGTCTCGGTCAATCGCCAACTGTGCTATCCCGGAAAGTTCCTCCTCCGTCAAGACTCTTCCGGTCGGGGTGTGAGGGTTGCAGAGAGTGATGAGCTTCGTCTTGCTCGTTACTAATTCTCTAAACCGTTTTGCATCGTGGAAGTAGTTTTTCTCGGGGTCCAGCTTCAGGTACACGGGTTTGCCCCTGGCAAGCTTGACGGGAATGTCAAAGAAGAAGGTGGGCGTTGGGACGATAACTTCGTCGCCAGGATTCAGAAGCGCGGCCATAAGATAGTATTCGGACTGCATGCTTCCAGAGGTTACGATGATCTCGGTGTTCCAGTCGACTTCTCGCCCATAGAGCCTCTTGAACCGACCTGCGATGGCCTGTCTAAGTTCAGGCAGTCCCAGGAACGGCGCCTCGGAGCCGGTGCTCGCCTCTCTGAAGGTCCTCCCTGTTTCATCCAGGACCACTTGCGGGACTTGTGTTGAGAGTATGCTCTCCGCACAGAAGATAATGTCTTTCCCCTGTGACTCCAATTTCCGACCCATTTCGACAATGGTGAGGGTACCGAAGGGTTCGCCAGTCTTCTCCATCTCATCGTAGGCCTTCGCCAGATCCTGGACTTGGGATGCAAGGACATCCTTCCTTCTCTTTGGCCGGTTGGCAGGCATTCGCGGGTTTGTCTCGCAAATCTCTTGCTATTAAGGGATAATTCCAAATCAATATTTATAGAACGCTTTGGGCACATTGAGACAGCATGAAGTTTGGGCTCAGACTTGCTGACTGGTTTGGAACGACGCAAAACATGGTGGAACTGGCTATCCTTGCGGAGAAGAACGGGTTCGATTATTGCTGGGTCTCCCACGACGTGTTCATGCGCAGCTCCTTCGTGACGCTGACGTCGATTGCGAACCAAACGCAAAAAATGATTCTTGGCAACACGATCCTCAATCCCTACACGACCAACCCGGCCGAGATCGCGATGTTCCTCGCTTCCATTGACGAGCTGACCGGAGGCAGGGCCGTCTGTGGGATAAGCGCGGGGAGTCTTGAGTACATGGAGTGGCTTGGAATCGAGGCGCACAAGCCATTGACCCGAACGAAGGAGGCGGTCGAGCTGATCCGTTCTCTTCTCTCTGGGAAGGTGACGAAGTACGCTGGGGCGGAATTCAATTGGTCTGAACAGTGTTACATGCGCTTCAAACCGACCAGGGACAGGATTCCTGTTTACATCGGAGGCCAGGGCGATAAGATGTTGGAATATTCCGGGGCTGCCGGCGATGGAGCTCTTCCGATTCTTTACCCTCCTGAATTCGCAGATTATGCTGTGAAGAAAATATCAGAGGGAGCGGCGAAAGCAGGGAGAAGCCCTGGAGATGTCGAAGTCGCAGGGTGCATTTGGATGTCCATGGCCAAGGACAAGGAATCTGCAGCCATAGACTCACTGAAGGAACTTGTCGCGTACTTCGGTCCGCTATTGGGCGAAAAGGGGCTTGCCAAAGTGGGTCTTTCCCACGAAGACTTCGCGGAGGTGCACAATACCTTCAAGCAGAAGGGCCTGCACGAGGCAATCAAACTCGTCACGCCGGAAATGCTACGCCTGGCGGTGACTGGATCTCCAGATGACTGTCTGTCGCAGCTAGAAAAGTTGCAGAAAGCAGGAGTCAACCAAGTTCTAATCGGGGCCCCACTGGGCCCTAACCCAAGGGAATCGATTAACATGATTGGGAAGGAGATTATCCCGAGGCTGAAAGGCGAGTAGGTGCCGATTATGACAAGTCGGGAAAACTTCTCTTCAGGGGTAAAGTTCGAAGGGATAGTCGGATATTCGAGGGCCGTAAGATTTGGGAAGCAAATTTTTGTTTCAGGAACAACTGGCGTAGATTATGATGCAGGGGATTCCGGCCCGGACGCCTACTCCCAGACCCGCAAAGCTATTCAAAACATCAGCGTGGCTCTTTCCAAACTTGGAGCTTCGCTTTCTGATGTTGTGAGGACCCGCGTCTTCATTCGCTCTGATGTCGATTGGCACGACGTAGCCAAGGCCCACCAGGAGGCATTCGGTTCGGTCCTGCCTGCTTCCACGATGATTACTGCTGGTTTCCTGGACCCGAGAATACTTGTTGAGATAGAAGCCGATGCCGTGACGGCCTAGTCGAACGGGCTAGATGATCAGTCCTTCTTTGTCTGTCAGCCCTTTTTCGAACCGGTCAATGTTGTAGCTCGAGATGCCGAGGGAGGTTCTCCTCTTTGTGATGAGTTCCGCCATCAGCTCGCCAATCGCAGGTGCGTGCATGAACCCGTGACCGGCGAACCCTGCACAGCAGTAGAGCCCCTTGACATTTGGTATTTCTGAAACGATCGGATTCGAATCTGACGTCAATTCATAGAGTCCTGTGTCTGGAGAAGACAAAGAACAGCCCTCCGTCGCAGGCACTCTTCGAAAGGCTGTCTTGATGACGTCGTCATCGTAGTCCGGGGGGAACACGAGCTCGAAACTCGAAGCCGTCTCCTGGTTGTTCGCGAAGATCAAACCCTTTCCCTCCCGACCGAAGGCGAAAGTAGAATCGACGTCGACCATCAACGGAATCTGGGGCGGTATCCCATCTGAGAAGCTGTTGGTGATGAGTATCTTGCGAGGGTAAGGTTTGATCGGAATGTCCACGTTGAACAGTTTCCCGACGAGGCCTGAATAGGCGCCAGATGCTATGACCACTGAATCAGCTAAAATGGGCCCCTTGGACGTTTTCAGCAGAAAACGGTCGTGACTTCGCTCTGCGGCGATGACCTCGGTGTTCTCGTAGAGTTCGACCCCAAATTGCTTGGCCTTTGAAACGTAGCCCTGGAAGACAGCCATTGTCGAGGCGTGCCCGTCTTCCTTACAGAACGTACCACCCAGAAACTCGTCGAACTTGTAGAATCCATACCGGCTCTCCAGCTCTTCGCGGGAAAGTAGTTCGACCGGGACACCCAGCGTTCTTTGCAAGTCTCTGTTCTTCCTGAGCTGACTGAAAGAGGTCTCAGTCGATGCGATGAACAGGTATCCGTCGCGTCTCACCAGCGGGTCGTACCCTGTGAGTTCCTCGAACCTCTCGATTATGCTCAAGCTGCGCTGACTCAGTTTAATGCTTAACTCCGAAGAGAATTGATATCGGAACCCGCCCAGCGAGGCGGATGTGCTGCCAGCACCAGCCTTCGACTTGTCCAGAATGGCCACGTGGCCGACTCCGGCTTTGGCGAGGTTGTACCCGAGGCTTGCCCCTACGATGCCTCCGCCGAT
>DATDGE010000180.1:0-6176 GCA_036522255.1 Nitrososphaerales archaeon
CTGATGGTTGAACGGTGCTTGTTGGGGTTGTCGAGTGGGTCGAAGTTGATGAAGTTCCTCCGCCATATGAAACGAAATAGTAAGCTCCTGCAGCCGCGACAACGATTAGTAGGATGACAACAACGGCAATTACCGATCTGGAAAGGCCCGGCCTTTCAAGCAACATGCGGACATCGTCATTCGCGTATAAAAGCATTGGCGGATGCGATTTCTTTCGACGGCCTCGTCAAAACGTGAAGTGAGTCTGGTATGATCGCGCCAAACAAGAAATAAATATTGAATGAGAGATTTAGCGTTCTGATTGGCAGAGGAAGCGAGTTCCCTAGGTCGTTATACTCTGCTTAGATTGCTGCTACTGATACCAACATTCCTCGGAGTATCGCTCATCGCGTTCATCATAATGAAAATGACCCCAGGAGACCCGGTTGTGACTGTACTCGGGTCGAGCGCGTCGGGACCGACCGTCGCTGCGCTGAGGGCCCAGTTGGGGTTGGACCAGCCTGTGTACTTGCAGTACCTTCTTTTTCTCTGGAGGATTCTCCATGGTAACCTTGGGAACAGCATAGCTCAGCAAGTCTCCGTGGTCAATCTGATCGCGCAGTCCCTTCCCAACACACTGCTATTGATATCAGCGGCGATGGTGTTCGCAATAGCCATCGGGCTCCCGATCGGCATTATTGCTGGACTTAGGAGGAATTCGGCTGTTGACCATGCGGCAAGGATAGGGTCCATCTTCGCCGCATCGCTCCCAGATTACTGGATTGGGCTCATCTTGATTATAGGGTTGGCATACTATCTGAGATTGTTTCCTGTTGGGGGAAATTCTGGGCCTACGTCGATAGTTCTGCCAGCCCTTGCGCTGGGCATCGGACTCTCGGGGATTCTGATTCGACTGATGAGGTCGTCGATGCTCGAAGAGATGCGTCAAAACTACGTTAGGACGGCCCGGTCAAAGGGACTCAGAGAAAGAAGTATTGTGGTGAGGCATGTCCTGAGGAACGCCGTTCTGCCGGTGATAACCGTAATGGGCCTGCAGCTTGGCTACTTGTTGGCGGGTGATTTCTTCGTCGAGTACATTTTTGCTTGGCCTGGGCTGGGCAGGCTTGTCGTTTCAGCGATATTCCTGCAAGACTACCCGGTGGTCCAAGGCTTCCTCCTCGTGGCAGCGTCATTCTACGTCGGAATCAATCTAGTAGTCGACCTGCTTTACACCGTAGTCGATCCTCGCATCAAGCTGGGGCTCGGTAGATGATATGGCTCTGACCCCTTCAGGTTCGGAATCACTGGTTCGAGAGGTCTCGCGAGCCCTCAGGAGGGACAAGGCTGCACTATTCGGCCTCGTTGTAATCACTGGTGTGACGCTGTTGGCAATTTTTGCCCAGTATTTCGCCCCCTACGATCCCAACAAGCAAGTTCTATCTGGGCTACTCAATGGCCCATCGGCCGCCCACCTGCTCGGCCAGGACGAGCTCGGGAGAGACGTGCTCAGTCGGATTCTCTTTGGAACTCGCGTTTCGCTCTTGGTAGGAGCTAGCGTGGTCGCTGCTTCATTGTCTGCAGGTATCATACTTGGGACCGTCTCTGGCTACTTCGGCGGCAAGACGGATCTGATAATCATGAGGCTGGTCGACATCTTCCTGTCCTTCCCCGGCATAATCCTTGCCGTGGGTGCCGTGGCCGTCGTTGGCCCGGGGCTCCAGAACGTGATCGTTGCTCTGATTGTGATCAATTGGCCATCATACACCCGAGTCATGAGGGGGGAGGTGCTAAGGGTCAAGGGGAATTCCTACGTCGCAGCTTCGAAAGGCATGGGGGCATCGAGCTTTTGGATAATTCGGAAGCACATCGTGCCTTCTGCCATTTCGCCCATGATAGTTCTAGCAACAATTGGGTTCGGGTATGCCGTATTGGCGGAAGCGGGACTGAGTTTCCTTGGCCTGGGAGTGCAGCCGCCGGCTCCGACCTGGGGAGGGATGGTTTCCGAGGGGGTTTCGTACGTTTTGAACGCGCCCTACATCGCAATTTTCGCGGGGTTTGCCATTGCCATAACGGTCCTGTCTTTCAATTTGCTCGGGGATGGGCTCAGGGACGCATTGGATCCGGCCTTGAGGGCATAGAGTCTGCGAGTGGTTTGGTTTGTTGGCCATCGACGCGAACAAGAGTAGGACCGATGCCCTGCTCAGCGTAAGAGACCTCAGGACACAGATACACACGCCGCGCGGAGTAGTCAGCGCGGTGGACGGCGTGTCCTTCGACATCATGCCTGGTGAAATCCTCGGCATCGTGGGAGAGTCGGGGAGCGGGAAGACGATGACCGCTCTGTCAATCGCCGGGCTTTTGCCGTCGCCCCCCGCCGAAATCAAGTCCGGGAAAATAGAGATGAACGGGCGGGACTTGTTGCTGCTCCCAGAGTCCGAAATGCGGAAAGTGCGCGGGCAGGAAATTTCCATGGTCTTCCAGGATCCCCTTACGTCACTGAATCCCCTGATGAAAGTTGGAGACCAGATCAGCGAAACCATCAGGGTGCACCGACGGACCGACAGGAAATCTGCGCGGAAGACCGCCCTGGAGATCCTGAGGCAGGTGGGAATGCCGGAACCGGAGGCCAGGTCCTCCGAGTACCCTTTCGAATTGTCAGGTGGGATGCGCCAACGGGTGATGATAGCGATAGCCATAGCGGCATCCCCCAAGCTAATCATCGCTGACGAGCCGACTACGAACTTGGACGCAACTATCCAGGCCCAGATTCTGTCATTGCTGAAATCAATCAGGGTCATGAAGGGGACATCGATCCTTCTAATCACTCACAACCTGGGCATTGTCGCCTGGGTCTGCGACCGGGTCGCAGTGATGTATGCAGGAAGGCTGGTCGAGATAGGTCCGACCCAACAGGTGCTCGGAAACCCCCTCCATCCCTACACGAGGGCTCTGATTAGCGCCATACCAAGAATCGACACTGCTGGGAGGCTCGAAGCAATTCCGGGAGACATACCCAGTCTCATCAACATGCCCGAAGCATGCAACTTCAACCCGAGGTGTCCGCTCGCGAGAGATGTCTGCAGGAGGAAAGACCCACCTTCTGTCGAAGTCGAAGAGAATCACTCCGCCGATTGTTTCGTCTACACCGAGGGTTGGCAAGAGGCCTCCTGAGAGTTGCCCCCGCCGCTCCTCGAAGTACAGCACCTTTCGAAGTCGTTCCCGGTCAAGAAGGGCGCGATATTCAGAAGAACATTCGGGAAGATTCACGCAGTCAGCGACGTGTCTTTCAGGATTGAATCGAACGAGACAGTTGGACTGGTGGGCGAAAGCGGGTCAGGAAAAACGACGATAGGCAGAATCGTTGCAGGTCTCACGGACCCTTCGTCAGGATCAGTCCTTTTCGAGGGCAAGGACATCTCAAAGATGACGAAGTCGGAGGTCATCAATTTCAGGCAAAGAATCGGAATCGTCTTCCAGGACCCGCTCGCTTCCCTGAATCCGAGGATGAGGATAGCTCAGGTGATCTCGGAGCCACTTGACATCGCTCAAAAAGGTTCGAAAGAAGACAGACAGAGACGCGTGGAAGAGCTCCTCAGTCTGGTCGGACTTGCCAAGAACGACGCTACGAAGCGCCCTAATCAGTTCAGTGGAGGCCAGTTGCAGAGAATTGCAATCGCAAGGGCCCTCGCGCTGGGTCCTTCGCTGATTGTGGCTGACGAACCCGTCTCCTCCCTTGATGTGTCAATCCAGGCCAAGATCCTAAATCTCATGCGAGATGTCCAGAAGGAGTTCGGCCTGGCCTTCCTTCTGATTTCTCACGACTTGGGCGCCGTTAGACATGTCACTGACAGAGCAATCGTCCTCTATCTGGGGTTTGTCATGGAGCAGAGCAGGACCGACGACTTGTTTTCTTCAGCTCGTCATCCATACACCAAGGCGCTTCTTTCGGCTGTCTTGGTTCCAGACGTCGAGAAGCTCAAGAAGAGCCCCCCAACCTTGTTGAGGGGAGAGATACCTTCTCCGATAAACTTGCCCGCCGGGTGCAAGTTTAACACTCGTTGCCCGTACGTGCAGGACAGGTGCAGAGTCGAAGAACCGCAACTCGAAAAAGTTCTGACGCCGGAACATCTCGTATCTTGCTTCTATTGGAATGAGCTTTCGGCCTAGTTAGTTTATCAGAGGGCAGAGAGTTTGGCAATTGGCATGTCTAAGGCAGACCGCAGGCTCTCGTCGATAATGTTCACTGACATGGTCGGCTACACTTCCCTGTCCGAGAGGGATGAGGCCCTCGCACTCGTACTGCTGGAAGAGCAAAGACAGCTCGTCCGTCCCATATTCGAGAGGCACGGCGGGATCGAGGTGAAGACACTCGGAGATGGTTTCCTCATAGAGTTCCCAAGCGTCCTCGAGGCAGTAAGAAGTTCAATCGAGGTACAGGAGGTCCTACGAAGCCGCAACCTTTCCGTCCCAAAGGAAAAGAGGATTCAGCTGAGGGTGGCCGTCCATCTCGGCGATGTCGAACACAGAGGTGGAGACGTCTATGGTGATGCGGTCAACGTCGCGTCGAGAGTGCATGAGCTGGCAGAACCGGGAGGAATCTGCGTGACCGGCCAGGTCTTCGACCTTCTCAGGAACAACAAGGAGTTCCGGACGGTCTCGCTGGGTCGCCGCCAACTGAAGAACGTGAGCCTTCCCATCGAAGCGTACAAGGTCCTTCTCCCGAGCGATAAGGCCGTCCCATCAGCCTCAGGCCTCGAGCCTAACAGGGTCGCGGTCCTGCCGCTGTCCATGCTCAGCTCTGACCCGCAGGACGAATACCTGGCAGACGGCCTCACTGAAGAAGTCATCAACACACTCTCGTCAATACCAGGTCTGAAGGTGATAGCGAGGACCTCGACGATGAAGTACAAGGGGGCTAACAAGGGCGCGGGAGAAATCTCCAGGGAACTGAACGTCGGCACCGTCCTTGAGGGGAGCGTGATGAAGGCAGGGAACAAGCTCAGGGTGGCCGTGCAGATGGTGGATGGCAAGACCGAGGAGCCGGTCTGGGCACAAAAGTACGATAGGGACCTGGAGGACATCTTCGCAATCCAATCTGACATTGCTGGGAAAGTGGCGGAGGCCCTGAAGGTGCAGCTTCTCAAGGAACAGAGAGCCCAAATCGAGCGGAAGGCACCGGAGAACATCGACGCTTACGTGCTGTACCTGAGGGGCCGGGGCCAGTTAGAGCAGAGGAAGAAGGAGGACCTGAAGAGAGCAATGGGTTATTTCGAAGAAGCCGTGCAGAAGGACCCGACCTACGCCCTTCCCTACACCGGCCTGGCAGACAGCTACACTCAGATGGGGCGGCACAATTGGTACATTCGGCCTAGGGAGGCCTTCGAAAAGGCGAAGGGCTATGCCAAGAAAGCATTGGACATCGATGACTCTCTCGCCGAAGCCCACGTTTCCTTGGCTGCCGTGCAAATAATTTACGATTGGGAGTGGACGAAGGCAGAAGAGCAAGTGAGGAGGGCCGTTCAGCTCAATCCTAACTACGCCACTGCCCATTATTGGTACTCCCATCTCCTGTTGGCGACAGGACGGCTGGACGAGGCTGTCGAAGAAGCGGAGCTCGCCCACGTCCTTGACCCTCTCTCCCCCGCTGTCGGGATGGGGCTTGTTCAGGTCTATCTCTTTGCTGGCCGGTATGATACAGCCATAGAAGAGTGCAAGAGGCACCTCGACATCGACCCCGGTTATCCTGTGGCGCACGACTTGCTTGTCCACCTTTACGTCCACAGGGGGATGTTCGAAGATGCTTCAAGGGAGGTAGAGGCCCTGTCGAAAGTGAGCGATAGAAAGGGGGAGTCCCTCGCCCATTCTGCTTACTTGGCCATGGCCTCAGGTAAGACTCAGGATGCAGCGAATCTCATGCGTAAGTTGAGTGCTGGTCCGCAGGACGACTACTCCAACCCGACGATTCTCATCACGGTTTGGTCGATGCTGGGGGACAATGACCGGGCCTACGAGTTGCTGGATCAGGCATTCAAGGATGGGAAGGTGGCCTTTCCCTCACTGAGGTTTAGCCCTGACTTGAAGACTTTCCGAGCCGATCCGAGGTACGGCCAATTCCTCAAACGCGCAGGGCTGGAGTCAAAAGTTCTTTGAGGATCAAGACCCTGTCTGTTGGTATCGGCGGGCTCGTCTTAGTCCTA
>DATDGE010000181.1:0-3757 GCA_036522255.1 Nitrososphaerales archaeon
GGGTATTTACGCGAATTGCCGAACAAGGTGGTGTCTACATGTTCGCGGGTGGTTGTTCCCATTCCCAGGGCCCGCGCCTCCACCATCTTCGGCCGACGAGCAAAAAGATTCCACCGAACACGAGGAATATGCCGATGATTAATGCGAGCAGCTGGAGTATGACGACGATGATGTTGACGACGAAGCCTGCGAGCAGGATCAGCACCCGAGGAGTATCATCAGGGCCCCAGCAACCTGCGATTTGTGCATGCGTGCTAGGAACGGTGGGGAGTTATTTATCTTGAGTTTGAACGCGCGAGAGCATCTCTTCGGAACACTTGCGTCCCTTTCGGTTGCGAGAGCTATAAAGCGCCCATTTCCCGCCGCCCACAAAGAGAATGCTTCGTCTCGAAGACAGTGGAATCATGCTTGAACCTCAGCTCGGCACGACCATGGACCGACTGGTTGCGTCCGCAATGCTTGCGGAAGAGCTTGGCTTCGGCTACTTCTTCCGCTCGGACCATATCCTTCCGACAGACGACAGGCGGGGCTTAGACTCTCCTGAATGTTGGACCAGTCTCGGGGCGGTCGCCGCGTCCACCAGTAAGATCAAGTTCGGTCCAATGGTTTCCCCCCTCGGATTCAGGAACCCTGCGCTGCTTGCGAAGATGGCCTGCACGTTGCACTCCTACTCTCGAGGGAGGCTCCAGCTTGCTGTCGGCGCAGGCTGGTATGAGGCAGAGTACAGGGCACACGGATTCCCGTTTCCAAACTTCAGGGAAAGGGTCGCGCAGTTCAGCGAGGCCCTGGAAATCATAACCCCCCTTGTCCGGGAGGGCAGGGCCGACTTTGACGGGAAGTATTTCTCAGCTCATACCGACTGCTATCCAAGGCCCTACGGTCACCTGAACGTGATAGTCGGAGCAAGGACAAAACCTCTGGTCAGGATTGCTGCAGAGAAGGGGGATGAATGGAACTTCTTCCACCTCCCGTCGATTGATTTCAGCGAACTCCGCAATGTGTTCGATGCCTCAAGAGGTGAGAGGCAAGTTGAGATTTCAGAGATGGGTCCGTTCATGATAGGGAGGAACAAGTCGGAACTAGAGGCGAACGCAAGACTACAAGCCTCGAAGATGGGCCAAGACATAACCCCACAAGAAGTGCTGAAGCGATTGACGGCAAGGGGAGCCCCCTGCGGCACAGCCGAAGAGTTCCCCGAGCAGGTCAGAAAAATCATTGACTCCGGCGTCCATAAAATCTATTTCCAGACGCTGACCCCGGAAAACAGTTCGATGTTAGAACTCCTCGCCAATACGCTGAAGGCCCTCTAGACCTTGAGTTTCTTCAACGAAGCCTACCGCGGGGTGCCGCCCTGGGACATCGGACGCCCTCAGGGTGAATTCGTGAGGCTTGCGGAAGAAGGAAAGGTGATGGGGGACGTAATCGACCTAGGCTGCGGAACAGGCGAGAACGCGATAATGTTCGCTTCGAAGGGCCACAGGGTCCTTGGCGTGGACTCCTCTCCGTTGGCCATCCAGAAGGCCAACGCAAAGGCGAAAGAGAGGAAGTCGCGGGCTGAGTTCATGGTCGCGGACGCCCTGGACCTACCATCGATAGGAAGAAAGTTCGATGCGGCCATCGATTGTGGTCTCTTCCACGTCTTCTCCGATAGTGAGAGAGGGTCCTTTGCCAAGAGTCTCCGGGGTGTGCTCAATCCCGAAGGGGTGTATTTCATGCTCTGTTTCAGTGACAGAGAGCCATCAGACTGGGGAGGCCCCCGCCGGGTGACAAAGGGAGAAATCAGAAGCACCTTCTCAACGGGCTGGCGAGTCGATTGGATACTCTCGGCGAGGTTCGAGTCCAAATATCATGATGAAGGGGGCCAAGCCTGGCTTTCGAGCATAACCAGACTCAAGTAGGCCCTATCCAATTAATAGTCCCAGTCCCCCGGCCGGTCTGGATGAAGGTCGGAATTCTTGGCGCACCCGCTGACATGGGTCAGGAGAGACGTGGAGTCGACATGGGCCCAAGCGCCATCAGGATAGCCAGGCTGGAGGAAGGACTAGAAGCCCTGGGGCTCAGGGTCGAGGATTACGGGAATATCCCGGTGGCCGACATGTCTACGGCCCCAGTAGGTGATGCGAAGGTCAGGTATCTGACGGATGTCGTAAAGCAATGCAATCTGATCGCAGCCAAGGTGTCAGCCTGTGCCAAGAGAGGCTTCTTCCCTCTGGTCCTCGGAGGGGACCAGAGCGCATCAATCGGAACTTTCGCTGGCCTTGCCAGTTCAGGGACCGACAGAGGCGTGATTTGGCTCGACGCCCACGGTGACTTCAACACTCCGAGGACCACCCCGAGCGGGAACATCCACGGGATGGCCCTTGCCGCCATTCTTGGTTATGGTCATCCGAAGTTGACTCAGCTCGGCGGAGTCGCTCCGAAAGCCGTGGAGAAGAATACTGTCCTGATTGGGGGGCGGAGCTTCGACCCACTTGAGGCCAGGGCGATAACCCGCTCGAAGATGACAGTCTTCACGATGAGGGAAATCGACGAGATGGGCATGAAGGAGGTGATGCATGAGGCTGTGAAGGTGGCAGGGGCCGGCGTCAGCCAGGTGCATCTAAGTTTCGACGTCGACGCGATGGACCCCAGGGAAGCTCCAGGGACGGGCACACCAGTGAAGGGTGGCCTCACCTACCGCGAGGCCCACCTTGCCATGGAGATGCTTTACGATTCGAAGAGGATCACCTCGGCGGAATTCGTAGAGGTCAACCCCATCCTCGACATCTCAAATCACACCGCGGAGCTAGTGGTCGAACTCGCTCTCTCTCTTCTGGGGAAGAAGATTATCGCGTAGCCCTCTGGACTGGACTGACCTCAGGTCATTACCTGAAGTCAGCAACGTCCTATAAGCTCCGACTGTCCTCACGCCGCATGTCTTCGGCCCAGGAACTCTGGATGGGCTATCGCCGCGACGGGGAGAAGGCGGTTTTGGACGTTGGAGGCCCTGGGAACAAAATCCTCCTCCTAGGTTCTCGATCGGGCGACCTCTCTGCCCTCGCGTCCATTTCTGCCAAAGAGGCGGGAGCCAGGCCTATGCTCTTCGACCTCGACGGCTCATTGGCAAACCGACTTTCCGGCCATTTCGACACTTTCGATTACCGCTCCTTCCTCTACGACGCCTTCAGGCTCGAGGAACCCGAGCCCTGGCACTCGCAGCTCGCTGCGGCAGCGTACGCCGCTGCACTCGACCTGTCGTCCGAGGAGGAGGCGATCATCAACTCTGCGATGCAAGTGGTGGCCACCGAGGGGGCGATGCTCAGCCCAGTTTCTCTCTACGACGTGCTCGGCAAGGTCGAAGGATTCAGGGGTTTCTATGTCGACAAGCTCAAGGGGAGGATAGGTTCGCTCCGACATTTCGACGCCGTCGACGACCAGAAGTTCGCACGGATGGTCAAAGGGGACATCATCATGGACTTCCACCGGGCCCCCTACCCCCAGGCCGCGGAGCTCGCGGCGGCACTCTTCCTGTCCAAGATCCTAACGGCTGCCCACGCCTCAGGAAACAATGGGGGGTTCGTCCTCGTCACGGAGGCCCACCGCGTCTTTAGGGCCTCGCCAAGGCCTGCTCATGCGAACCGCCTCTTGGGTCATCTCCTGGCGTGGCCAGCCGCCGTGGTCTTGTCCTCCGATCAGCAGGACTCGCTTAGCCCCCTACTCCTGCAGACCTGTCCTGTCCGCGTCTACTCCAGCGACGCTTGGCATTAACATCACAACC
>DATDGE010000182.1:0-3319 GCA_036522255.1 Nitrososphaerales archaeon
CCAACGAATTCCGAGCCCTTTTAAACTGTTCTGAGAACTCGGGCCAAATCCCCGAAAGTTCTTATCGCGAAACTTTGCCTGCCGGAACATTGGTCAGGGTCCTCGCTGTCAACAACTACCCGACGCCCGAGCGCTTTGAACGGCTCAGGCAATGCATCGAAGCGAACGGCGCCGAGGTGACGTCAGTCGATTGGGACGGACTCTCGCGCGGAATTTTCGACTCCTTTGATGGCGTGGTGCTGAGCGGCTCGCCTGATATGATGTCGGAAGAGACGACGAGAGCAAAGTTCGCAAGTGAGTCGGAAGCGATCCTTGAATCCAGGGTCCCAGTCCTGGGCGTCTGCTTTGGACACCAGATGATGGCTCGAACTTTCGGGGCAGAGGTGGTCAAGGCTCGAAAGCACGTCCTTGAGATGGTCGAAACGAAAGTACTGGCCGAGGACCCGATCTTCGAAAGACTCCCCAAGTCACTGATGCTCCTGGAGTCCAGGCATGAAATCGTGAAGTCCCTCCCCGGTGGCTTCAGGCTCCTGGCGACGAGCGCAACCAGCGAGATCGCCTCCATGAAACACGAGAAACGCCCGCTCTACGGGGTCCAGTTCCACCCGGAGCGCTACACGAAGGAGAACCCTGAGGGAAATACGGTAGTCGGGAACTTCGTCAGGATTCTGAAGTAGGTCCAGTCGATGCCCGTCGAGAAGGTAATCTTCCATCCCAAAGTCGTGGACAGCCTCTTCACCTATTCCCGCATGGCATACCCCAACGAAGGAATCCTACTTCTGAGAGGCAAGTCGAAGAAAGGAGTCGTGGAAGTGACGGGCGTGGTCGTCCCTCCCGCGGCTGACCACGGAGCGGCCTTCTCGTCATTCAGCTGGTGGATGCTCCCCATAGACCTGTCATACCTCGGAGTCGCCCATTCGCATCCGTCGGGGAACCACTCGCCTTCGCACGAGGACTTGCTACATGCCTCAGGCAAGATCATGGTGATAATGGGATATCCATACGCGACGAACGACAACCTGGGGGTATACGACCATAACGGGAACAAAGTTCCCTTCGAGGTTCGCTAGATGAGAGGGTTTTGTGGAGGCCCAATACGGATTCTTCATGAGACGTTAAGGCTTATATCGTCTCATTGAAAGGAGCCCTCTCATGTCACAGTACACGAAGGGACAGACCTGGGGTGCACTAAAGAAGGCGTGGCGGGGATACAAGGTTGCGAAGGTCCAGAAGAACGTAGAGGACATGAAGAAGTACGCGGAAAGAATCAGGACCCTCCAAAGCGAACTCGGGCTCACCACGGCGAAGTTTCCTGAGCTAGGCCTCAACTGAGACCCGGCTCATTCCCTCTTTTACCTTATCTCCTCGGCGTGATTTGTTACTATCTGGTTTCTCAGGTCCTGGGCCTGCTGTAGAGTGAAGTCGGGCTCCGCCGACACGAGCACCAGCTTGTCACCTAGGTAGAAGGTCATGATGTTCAGTCTCTCTCTCTTGCTGTAAGTGAACTGGTTCTTGCCGAAGTACCTGTCCCATGTCCTGTCGTTGTTGAGCTGGATTGTTATCCCCGCGATCAGTCTCAAGTCTTCGCTATGAGGCTCCAGGGAGGGTATCCCCTTCCTCATCCCTCCAGCGATCTGCCTACCGGTCTGGTCGAGTATGGTGGCAGACCTCACCCTCCTGTCAAACTTGAAGATCTCATTGCAGATCTTGTCCCACTGGACCTGCAGCATTTCGCTTCATAGTTATTTACGAACTGAGATATAAGCAAAACTCTCCGATTTCCCTTCATCCCTCCGTGTCTCATGTTGGAGCAGCCTCACTAGTTGATAGAACCTGATACAATTGTTTACTGTGTTTGACTCCGGTTCTGAAGAGCCCGACAGGCACAATCAACCTCAACAATGGTCCTAGAAGTAGTGACTGTCTTGCTAGCGGCTGCCGTTGGCATCATCGCCGTTCTCTACGCCGCACCAAGGGGCTACTTTGGACGCCGGAAGAAATCAAACACTCCACAGACCCCATCAGAGTCTCACACTTCGACAACGGAACAAGCAATAGAGTTCCCGCCATTCGAAGCATCCACCGCGATTGAGCCAGCGCCGTCGCCCGCACCAGCGCCAGCGCCGTACGAGTCTGTTCAACCCGCGCCGGCACCAGTGTCGTACGCCCCGCCATCGACTACATCATTCGGAGCTCCGACCCTCGCCAAGAAACCTACCCGGACGTATAGACGCAGGACGGCCCCGATCAGGAGTTCTGCCGGTTCCAAGAAAGCTCTGGCCGAGAAGGAAAAGAAACGCTAAGCGAGAAACGAAATAACGAAATAGTGGGTTCAGGCCAGAAAGGCCCATAAACCCACACTCCGCCTGTTTTGATTCAGATTGTCTGCGGAGCCGATGGTGGGTCTGCACGTATCCATCGCGGGCTCCCTGGACTCTGCCTTCGACCGAGCAGCCGAGCTTGGAGCGAATACATTTCAGATATTTACAAGGAATCCGAACCAATGGAAGTTTAAGCCGATTCCAGACGATATCGCGGCGTCATTCAAGGAGAGACGCAGGAAGTCGAAGATCCGCAGACTAGTCGACCACATGCCTTACCTGCCCAACCTTGCCTCTCCTGACAAGGCCTCGATGAAGATGAGCAGGTTTTCCCTTGATGAGGAAGTAAAGCGATGCGACGCTCTAGACATCGACTATCTAGTCGTGCACCTGGGAAGCCACCTGGGGAAGGGCATCGCAGTTGGGATCTCGAATGTCGCGGAGGCGTGCAACGAAGCACTTTCAGAGAGCAGGGGGAAGACAATGATCCTTCTTGAGAACATGGCGGGGCAAAGCCACAGCGTCGGCTCCAGATTCGAGGAATTGAGGGCCATACTCGACAAGGTCAGGGTCGATGACAGGGTCGGGGTATGTTTTGACACTTGTCATGCCTACGCCTCGGGCTTCGACCTTCGAGACAAATCATCCATAGAGCACACCATGGGACTCTTCGAGGAGGTGGTCGGCTTTGACAGATTGAAGGTCGTGCACCTGAACGACTCAAAAGGACCACTAGGGAGCAAACTTGACAGGCACGAGAACATTGGGAAAGGGAAGATAGGCCGAAAGGGAATGAAGGAATTTCTGCACTATCGCGGGGTCGGCCAGAGGCCGCTGATCATGGAAACCCCGTACGACGAGATCAAGACGATGGTGCAGAGCATCAAATTAGTGCAAACCCTCCTGCGGCAATGAGAAACTTACGGTAAAATACAGGCCCAATCGCGAAGGTTGACGCGGGCCCGTAGCTTAGTTCCACGAGCGGAGAGCAGTCAGGT
>DATDGE010000183.1:0-8484 GCA_036522255.1 Nitrososphaerales archaeon
CAGGACCTGCTCGAGGTCTCCTTCGACAAAGCCAGCGAAGCACCTACGGAGAAGGACGCCCTCGTCTTCATAGGCAACAGGGTCGCCCACGGGATGCTTGAAGAGTTCAGAGTCAAGCGTGCGCAGTCAATGCTCGACTGGGGGCTCCTGCCCCACCTCGGCAAGACAGAGGACAGGCGCTTCGACAAGTCGATGTTCATGGGTGAGGCCGCATGCAAACTCCTGGAGCTGAGGCTCGGCTGGATCGAAGCCGACGACAAAGACCACTACGGCAACAAGGTGATAAAGTTCGCAGGCCAGATGTTGGCAGACCTGTTCAGGACCGCCTTCCGCAACTTGGTCAGGGACATGAAGTACCAGCTGGAGCGGACAGGACAGAAGCGCGGCGGGAACGTCGTAGGGGCAGCCATCCGGACAGGCATAATCACTGACAAGCTCAACAACGCCATAGCGACGGGCAACTGGGGAAGAGGGAAAGTCGGGGTCACCCAGCTCCTCGACAGGACCAACTACCTCAGCACCCTGAGCCACCTCAGGAGGGTCCAATCACCTCTGAGCAGGAGCCAGCCCAACTTCGAGGCAAGAGACCTTCACGCGACGCACTACGGCAGGATCTGTCCATCAGAAACACCGGAGGGAGTTAATTGCGGTCTCGTCAAGAATCTCGCGCTTTCTGCCATAATTTCCGTAAGCGTCCCGTCGCAAGAAGTGGAGGAAAAGCTCTGGGAGCTCGGAGCCAAACAGCTCCGAGACTCAGACCAGAAGCTCGAGGTCGAAGGGTGCAGGATATTCATGGACGGAAGGTTCCTCGGCTACGTAGACGACGGCGAAAGGCTGGCGAAGGCCTTCCGGAAGCTGCGAAGGGAGGGTCAGATCAATCCCAGCGCCAGCGTCCTCTACATCGCCTCGACAAATGGCAACGCCTACCCCAGGCTGTACATCAGCCTGAGCTCCGGCCGGGTCCTCAGGCCCCTGGTCGTGGTAGAGAGCGGCCGCCCACTGCTTAACCCCGAGCTCATCGACAAGGTCCAGACCGGCCAGTCTTCATGGAGAGATCTCGTCGAACAGGGGACCATCGAACTCATCGACGCCAACGAAGAGGAGAACTGCCTGGTTGCCATGGGCCCCGAAGACGTCTCGACCAAGAACGGCCACATGGAGCTCTTCCCAGCCGCCATGTTCGGAATCGCTGCCTCGATCATCCCGTATCCTGAACACAACCAGTCTCCAAGGAACACCTACGAATCGGCAATGGCCAAGCAGAGCCTCGGATTCAGCTCTCCCACCTACCCCATCTCCCCTCACGTCAGGCAGCACCTCCTGGTCAGCCCCCAGACTCCGGTCGTCCGCACAAGGACCCTGGACCTGCTCAAGATAGACGAGAGGCCCCTGGGTCAGAACTGCGTCGTCGCCGTCCTCTCCTTCGAAGGCTACAACATAGAGGACGCCATCATAATGAACAAGTCGAGCGTGGAAAGAGGGCTCGCGCGGTCGTTCTTCTACAGGCTGTACGAAGGCCAGGCGAAGCAGTATCTGGGCGGAATGAGGGACACCTTCGAGGTCCCGTCTGCCGAATCCAACATCAGGGGATACCGCGGAGAGAAGTTCTATCGACTTCTCGAGGGAGACGGCGTCGTCGCCCACGAGTCCTTGGTCACCGGAGGCGACGTGGTGATCGGAAGGACAAGCCCACCCAGGTTCATGGAAGAGTACAAGGAGTTCGAGATCAAAGGGCCCTATAGGCGGGACACTTCTGTCGCCGTCAGGCCCTCCGAGACGGGAGTCGTAGACTCGATTTTCATGACTGAGAACGTCGAGGGAGGCCGCATGTTCAAGGTCAGGGTGCGGGACATGAGGGTCCCTGAAATCGGGGACAAGTTCGCATCCAGGCACGGCCAGAAGGGAGTCATCGGACTCGTAGTCCCGCAGGAGGACATGCCCTACACCGCAGAAGGGATAGTCCCCGACGTCATAATCAACCCACACGCGTTCCCATCGAGGATGACCGTCGGTCAATTCATCGAATCCATAGCAGGGAAGGCTGGGGCGTTCCGCGGCTCGCCGGTCGACGGGTCTGCATTCGCCGGTGAAAGCATCCAAGAAATGGAGAAGATCCTTCGCGGGAGAGGCTTCGAAGAGACAGGAAGGGAGGTCATGTACGACGGCAAGACAGGCAAGAAATTCGCAGCCGACGTCTTCATCGGGGTCGTCTACTACCAGAAGCTTCACCACATGGTCGCCGACAAGATCCACGCCAGGGCCCGCGGCCAGGTCCAGATGCTCACCAAGCAGCCCACGGAGGGGAGAGCCCGAGGTGGCGGCCTAAGGTTCGGAGAGATGGAGAGGGACTGCCTCATCGCCTATGGCGCATCCATGGTCCTGAAGGACAGGCTCCTCGACGAAGCGGACAAGACAGAGATCTACGTCTGCGAGAAGTGCGGATTGATTGCTTACTACGACGCCAAGCAGCGGAAGTACACCTGCAAGATCGACGGCGACCAGGCTAAGATATCCACGGTGGTCGTCGCCTACGCCTTCAAGCTCCTCCTGCAGGAAATGATGAGCCTGAACATCGCCCCGCGACTTCAGCTGAAGGACAAGGTGTAGAGAAATTGTCGATGGAACAAGCGCTCAAGACGATTGGCGGGATCAACTTCGCCGTCTTCTCTCCCAGTGAAGTGAGGAAGTATTCGGTCGCAGAGATAACTCAGCCAGAGACCTACGACGAAGACGGGATGCCCGTACAGGGAGGCCTGATGGACAGCAGGCTCGGCACTCTGGAACCCGGACAAAAGTGCGGGACCTGCGGCAGCACGGCCGGAAGGTGCCCGGGACACTTTGGGCACATCGAGCTCGCCGAACCGGTCTTGCACATTGCTTTCGTCGACGAGATCAACAGGCTCGTCCAGACCACCTGCAGGTCGTGCGGGAGGATCCTGCTGACACAGCAGGAGCTCGAAGCTTACCATTCAAGGCTCTCCACCCGGTCAGACTTCACCCCGTCCCTCCAGGAAATCGTGACAAAGGAAATCGTCGCGAAGGCCAAGAAGGTCAAACTCTGTCCCCACTGTGGGAAGCAGCAGTATCAGATTGAATTCACAAAGCCGACCATCTTCCACGAAATCACCGAGGAAGGGGGCGCGACTCGCCTTCTCCCCGTCGCCATCCGCGAAAGGCTCGAGAGGGTCAACAACGAGGACCTCAAGCTGCTTGGCTTCAACCACAAGGCCGCCAGGCCCGAATGGTTCGTGCTGCAGGTCCTCCCCGTACCACCCCTCACCGTCCGGCCCTCCATCACCCTCGAGTCAGGGATCCGCTCCGAAGACGACCTCACGCACAAGGTCGTCGACATCCTCAGGGTGAATCAGAGAGTCAGGGAGAGCAAGGAATCAGGCACCCCCCACCTCATCGTCCAGGACCTCGTCGACCTTTTGCACTACCACGTCACCACCTACTTCGACAACGAAGTCTCCGGGATACCCCAGGCCCATCACCGGTCGGGCCGCCCCCTGAAGACCCTCAGCCAGAGGCTGAAGGGGAAGGAGGGAAGATTCAGAGGGTCGCTGTCGGGCAAGAGGGTCGACTTCTCGAGCAGGACTGTGATCAGTCCTGACCCGAGCCTTGACATCGGCGAAGTTGGCGTTCCATTCGAGGTCGCAAAGAAGCTCACCATCCCGGAGAAGGTCTCACCCTGGAATCTTGAATATCTCAAGGACCTCGTGAACAAGGGCCCGTTCGACCATCCCGGAGCCAACTATGTGATCAGGCCCGACGGGGTGAAGATCAGGCTTGACTTCGCCAGCGACAGGAAGGCCCTGGCCGATTCCCTCGCTCCAGGCTACATCGTCGAAAGGCACCTGATGGACGGGGACGTGGTGCTATTCAACAGGCAGCCCTCACTCCACAGGATGTCCGTGATGGCTCATTTTGTACGCGTCCTTCCGTTCAGGACCTTCAGGCTCCATCCCTCCGTCTGCCCCCCGTACAACGCCGACTTCGACGGGGACGAGATGAACCTCCACGTCCCGCAGAGCGAAGAATCCAGGTCGGAAGCGCTCATGCTGATGCGGGTCCAGGACCAGATACTCTCTCCCAGGTACGGCGGGCCCATCATCGGGGGGATCAGAGATTTCATCACCGCTGCCTTCATGCTCACCAGAGACGAGACCTTCCTAACCCCGGGCGAGTTCTCCAATCTCGCGCTGGTCGGTGACTTCAACGATGACCTCCCTGAACCCGAAGTCAAAGGGGCCAAGCCGATGTACTCTGGCAAACAGCTCTTCTCGCTTTTCCTTCCCAAGGACATGAACTACGTCCTCACCTCGAAGTGGGCGAAGTCCCAGCGCTCGGGGACGACCAATGACGTCGTCATCAGGAACGGCCAGCTAATCTCCGGGGTCGTCGACAAAGCGGTCATCGGGGCCGAGGAGCCGGACTCCCTGCTCCACCGCATAGCGAAGGACTACGGCAACGAAGAGGCGCGCAACTTCCTCAACTCCGTTCTGAGGGTCCTCAAGAACTTCCTCACCCGCAGGGGATTCACCTACGGCTTCAACGAGCTCGAGCTCCCGGCGGAGGCGAAGAAGGCCATCAATGACGCCCTGGACGAAGCTTACGCCAACGTGTACGAGCTCATCAAGAAATACAAAGCAGGGACATTACAGCTCACAAGAGGCCTCTCCCCAGAGGACTCCCTCGAAGCGTATGTAGTCAACGAGCTGGCGCGGGCGAGAGACAAAGCAGGTAGGATTGCCGACAGATCCTTCCCCGCCGAGAACTCCGGCATGATAATGGCGAGGACCGGGGCCAGAGGGTCAAGTCTCAACGTCGGCCAGATGACTGCCGCCCTGGGCCAGCAGTCAGTCAGAGGAAAGAGGATCGACCATGGCATGAAAGGCAGGGCCCTGAGTCACTTCCCCTGGAACGACCCCTCCCCCGAAGCGAAGGGTTTCGTAAGGAGCAACTACAGAGACGGCCTCTCTCCCACAGAGTTCTTCTTCCACGCCATGGGGGGCCGAGAAGGGCTCGTCGACACTGCCGTCAGGACCCAACAGAGCGGCTACATGCAGAGGAGGCTTGTCAACGCCCTTGAGCACCTGAAGGTCGAATACGACCTTACGGTCAGAGACCCTCACGGACATATCATTCAGTTCCTCTATGGAGAGGACGGAGTCGACCCGGCAAAGAGCGACCACGGGCGCCCCATCAACCTTGACAGGCTCATCGAGACCGAGGAGCTCTCCCACAAATCCAAGGCGAAGACTGAAGCCGAGGACGCAGAGAAGGTCCTGAAGAAGTACCAACCTTCCCTGAACGAAAGGCTGGCGAAGGAACTGTCCGAGAAACTCGGGGCTTCACACCTCACCGACGAAGGTCTTAGGGAGACAATGGAGAAAGTGGCAGAAGCGCTCGAATACTCAAGGGTGGAGCCGGGCGAAGCCTCTGGCATAGTTGCGGCTCAGTCGATAGGCGAGCCGGGCACGCAGATGACCCTAAGGACCTTCCACTTCGCCGGCGTCAGGGAAAGGGACGTCACCCTAGGGCTCCCCAGACTCATGGAGCTCGTCGATGCTCGAAAGATCCCCGCGACCCCGTCCATGGACATCTACCTGACGAAGGAATACGCAGCGAGCAACGAGAAGGCGGTGAAGGTGGCCAAGGAGATACTTTTCACGAAGGTGGGCAACGTAGTCTCCTACAGCGAAGTCGACCCTACCGAAGGGATCAAGCTGCACCTCAGCCCCGACCTCATGGCCGACAGGGACACGAACGCGGAAGAGATCGCGAAGGTCGTCGAGACAGGGAAGAGAAACGTGCAGAAGGACAGAAGCGGCAAGGTGATTCACGTGAACATGGAGAACGCCGACCTGTCTGCACTCTTTACACTCAGGAACAAGATACTCAACATGAAGCTGAAGGGGATCCCCGGAATCACCCGGGTGACCGTAGTGAAGGAGGGAGAGGATTGGTTCATCCAGTCCGCCGGGTCCAACCTCGGCAAGGTCGTCCAAGTCCAAGGAGTCGACCCCACCCGGGTCTACACAAACAACGTCCACGAAGTGGCCCAGGTCCTTGGCATCGAAGCCGCCCGCGCTACACTGGTCAGAGAATTGATGAGCACCCTGGACGAGCAGGGCCTTGAAGTCGACATACGGCATATCTTCCTTGTGGCCGACCTCATGACTTCGAGAGGTTACATCCAGCAGATCGGCAGGCACGGCATCGCCGGTACCAAGAGCAGCGTCCTCGCCCGTGCAGCCTTCGAAATCACCGTCCCCACCCTGGCGGAAGCCGCCGTGAAGGGTGAGGTAGAGGACCTAAAGGGTGTCACAGAGAACGTGATCGTCGGGCTCCCGATACCCGTCGGGACCGGCATGATCGACCTCTACATGAGCTGACCACTGTGGTAGAAATCGCAAATCTGTCCAAGGTCCTCAAGGAGGCAATGAAGGGGGGCAAGTCTTCCTTCGGGGCGAAGGAAAGCCTGGCCGCGGTCAAGGGAAGCAAAGCGGTTCTCTGCACAAAATCAATCCCACCTGCCCTCGGGACGAAGCTCAGGGAAGAGGCGAAGAAGCACGGGGTTCCCGTCGTCGAGCTCGCCCAATCCTCCATCGAGCTCGCAAGGATGGTGGGGAGGCCCTACAAGGTGTCTGCCATGACTCTGAGGAACGTAAGCGATTCAGACGTCAAGCTGCTGATGCGGTGATGACGAAGTGCCCGAGATAAAACTCTCCTCCGACGAGCTCTCACTTATGTCAATGTTCCAGGGGATGACCGGGGCGACCGCCCGCGACTGCGTGATAGACGAAAAAAGGAACAGGGTAATTTTCGTGATCGCGAAGGGTCAGATGGGCCTTGCCATCGGCAAGGACGGCGCCTCCGTAAAGAAGATCGAGCGGACAGTCAGGAGGCCCGTAGAGGTGGTCGAATGGGCCGATGACGTCGAAGGCCTCGTCAAGAACTCTCTCGGGGCCAAGTTCGTACAGGAAGTCAGGGTCAGCGACAGGCTCGACGGGACGAAGGGGGTGGTCGTGATCGTCGATTCACGAAAGAAGGGGGCAGTCCTCGGCCTGGGCGGAAAGAACGCCGAGAAAGTCAGGCTGCTGGCGCGCCGCTACTTCGACATAAACAACGTTCAGATTACGAGCGAGCTTTGAACCGTTTAAATACAATAAGGGAAGGCGGCGTCTGAAACATGCCGGGTTCGCCGCGGGGAGAGTTCTCTGCCAGACAGATTTCACTGAAGCGCCAGAGATTCCGCTGGTCGAACAAGTGGTACAAGAGACGGAAGCTGGGCCTCGACTACAAGGCCGACCCTCTCGAGGGTGCGCCCCAGGCAAGAGGCATAGTCCTGGAGAAGGTGGGGATTGAATCAAAGCAGCCCAATTCCGCGATCCGAAAGTGTGTCTCTCCAGACACTCTCGTCCTGCTTGACGACCTCACGGCACTCCCGATGAACAGCTTGATTGACCGAAGGGAGAATCACCAGCAGGTCTCTTTTTTCAACAGGGCCAACTCAAGTATCGGAGTTTCCCAGATAGTCGATGCTTTCGAACTATCAGTGGAAGAAGTTGAGCAAATGGACGCTATGCAGATTGTTACTAAAACTGGAAGATCTTTGACGGCTAGCGGGGATCACCCGATATACACCGAACGCGGAATCGTCAGTGCCCGAGACATCACGCCGGGAGACCTTCTCGTAGTACTTCCCTCTAGCCCAGTCGTCAGAGAATTTGATGACTCCTTCATTTTGCGAGAAGAACATCTCCGGCGAGCCGTGCCTCCAAGTTCCCACGCCGACTGGATTATCGCCGAGCTGAAGGACAAGGGACTCCTACCATTCAGGTACTCGAATCCGCATCTGCCAGTAATCACGAAACTGATTGGCCACATTTTCGGAGACGGGCACTTGGCCCTAACCCCGGCGGGGACAGGGTTTTCGGGTAAGGTTATGGCATCAGGTCAGCCAGAAGACCTGGAGGACATCTCTGGAGACTTGGAGCATCTGGGATTCCACGTCTCACCGATGTATACCCGTGCGTCGATGAGCCTCGTGACTAGTCAAAACGGACGCCAGCACACCATCTCTGGGTCGTCGAACTCGATATCCTGTACCTCCATCGCTCTCTTTACCTTCCTAAGCGCGCTGGGAGCCCCCGTCGGAAGAAAGGCCACACAGGAATCCGTTCTCCCGAATTGGATTGGGCGTGGTCCCCGATGGGTGAAGGCGCACTTCCTAGCGTCATACTTCGGCAGCGAGCTCGAAAAGCCTCGGCACTGTGACTCGACATTCCAGCCACCCTCTCTAGAAGTGAGCAAGGCCGAAGGGAAAGTTCAGTCCGGCATGGAATTCATCGGTCAGATTGAGGCAATGCTCTCTGAATTCGGGGTCTCTAGCTCCAATGTCCGTATCAGGCCTTCTGTCATCGGAAAAGATGGAACCAGGACTTTCAAGATAAGGCTGACTTTGTCTTCTAACATTCG